>JAFNGD010000462.1 GCA_017885365.1 Nitrospirota bacterium | reverse complement strand
GAAGGTCCGTCCTCTTGGAGTGCTGATCATGCCGATTTCCTTCGTGCTGATGGGCTGGGCCGGATCGCTGGCAAAAGGCGCTGCCTCTCAACTCGCACCCGCGCTCCAGAGCGGATGGATATGGGTCCACATCATCGGAGCCGCAACGGGGTTCGGCGCGGTATTGATCGCCGCCGGTCTCGGCCTGATGTATCTGCAGAAAGAGAACTATTCCGGAGGGATCTATGAGAAACTGCCTGAGCTGCCAAGTCTGGATACCCTCGGCTACCGGTTCGTGGCGGGCGGCTTTATCATGTACGGGCTCATGATCGTATCAGGCGCGTTCTGGGCCAATCAGGTAAAGGGCAATTATTGGAACTGGGACCCGGTAGAGGTGTGGTCGCTCATTTCCTGGCTCATCTATGGTATCTACCTGCATCTTCGCGTGACCCTCGGCTGGCGCGGTAAAAGACTTGCCTGGTATGCATTGATCGCCCTGTTCGTGATGATCGTCAGCTATTGGGGGATTCCCTTTACGGTCGAGACCTTCCATGCGGGTTTCCGCATCGAGCATTGAGGTCAGTGAGGATATGATGGTCACAAGGAGACTGATAATTGTATTGGCCCTGCTGCTCGGGGCGATCGTACTCGGTCCGGGCTGCTCAAAAGAGGATACCGCCGGCCCGGAAAAGCAACAGAACGGAGCGACGGCACCGAATGCCGGGCTTGTTCATTTTGTGAAAAATAATAAGCTCGGCAACTTCCCGTCGAGGACGATCGGAGATGCATTCGATTCCTACAGCTATTTGACAAACAAAACATGGAGCACAGAGCAAGTGAAGGGCGGCTATTTCACGGTTCATTTTTCCGGCTGGCTGGAACCCGGAGCCCGCGGGAAGAAGGCCCTGCCGGAGGGTGTCACCGGCAGGGGACTGGAGGTCATCTTTGTGGTGAATCTGGACGGTTCATTTTACCTCTTTATGATGTCCGCGTTCGAGTCCCGGGCTGACGGCAGGATTTACCGAAATCAACTACCTGATAATGGAGCTGTGTTGAACAATATCTATGCGAATAAGAAAATCGAGCTGTAGCGGTCAAGTCGGGAGGAATGAACCGTAAGAAATGAAACTCTGCATTATTAAACCACCTCTTCCATTCGGCTGGACGCCGGTTGCCCCGCCGATTCTCGAGTATCTGGCGGCGCTGACCCGCCGGGCCGATCCGGACATCGACATCGAGCTGATCAGTGCGAGCGCGGATCCCGGAGCCATCGACAGAGTGGATTGCGATCTTGCCGCAATCAGCATCCTGACGCCGACCGCGGTTCCCGAGTACCGGATAGCTGAAAAGCTGCGCGCCCGGGGAGCGAAGGTGGTGTTCGGCAACATGCATGCTTCCGCCATGCCGGTGGAAGCGAAACAGCATGGAGATGCCGTGGTCATCGGCGAGGCGGAGTCGGTCTGGCCCGAGGTGCTTCGCGATTTCAAGGCCGGCCGGCTGAAGCCGTTCTACAAAGGCGAACAGAACTCAGGGACGAGGCTCTCGGCGCTTTCAAAGATCAAACCGAGCGGCCGCTCGGATGGTTCAAAACCAAAGCGGAGAAGCAGAAGCTCGGCGATCACCCTGCAGGTTTGAAGTCGGAAAAGCGATGAGGTACCGGCTCAGAAAGGCACCGTTCGATGTACATGATTGCGATGTTCAAGAGAAAAAATACGTTGTTTGCTTAGACAGGTAAGCAAAAAAAACAGTATCATATGATTTCTGCTGTATGAAAAGAGCCATCACCATTATCATCGGTTTTGTTCACGATTTCGCAGCTGGCTGCCGGGGAGCCTGCGTGCTGGCCGTGTACTGGCTGCACCGTCTCGAAGATCAGCCAGGATTGCAGCAGCTTGTGCTCGGTCTGAAGAAACAGTTCTTTTTCGCCGGCCTTGCTTGCTTCGCGATTGTGTTGGCCGCGGGCGCGGGCAGAACGTTCACCTATGCCTATGTCGGGAACGTCTATGGTGAAGATGCGGAACAACTGCGGAGAAAGATGCTGATCATCAAACACACCATCCTGCTCGTCGTGTTCGGCTTGGGCACGCGGTGGCAGTACTCGATGGTTTTCGGATAGCTTGGGAGAAAAAAGGTCATGAATAAAATCAAGACTATCATGCTGATCACTCCGCCGTACCATTCCGGCGTCGTCGAATCGGCCGGCGTCTGGATGAACGTGGCCTTCGTGTACCTCTCCGGCAGTTTACGCGCAGCCGGATACGAACCCGTGCTGTACGACGCGATGAGCCGGTGGCACGGGTATGATGAGATCCGCAGCCGGATCGAAGAAGTGCGGCCCGATGTCGTGGCCACGACTGCGTTTACGCCCGAAATCGTGGATGCACTCAAGGTGCTGGAACTGGCAAGGAACATCGACCCGTCAGTTGTCACGGTCATCGGCAACGTCCACCCCACGTTCTGCTACGACGAGATTTTCCGGGACCACCATGCATCTGTTGATTACGTCGTGCGCGGCGAGGGCGAGCATACGATGGTCGAGCTGATGAACTGCCTGAACGCCGGAGGCGATCCCGGGAAGGTATCCGGCCTCGCGTTCCGGAAGGACGGCGGCGTGGTCGCGACCCCAGCGCGGCCCGCGATCGGCAACCTCGACCCGCTGCCCATGGCCTGGGACCTGGTCGACTGGCCGATCTATACCTACAAGCCGATGCAAGACTCGGTCCTCGGCATCGTCAGTTCCTCGCGGGGCTGCAGCCAGCAGTGCAGCTTCTGCTCGCAGCAGCTCTTCTGGGAGAGAACATGGCGGGGCCGGAGCCCCGAGAATTTCGTAGACGAGCTGGAATCTCTTCGGAACACGTACGGCGTGAACGTCGTGATGATCTCCGACGAGACGCCCACACTCGACCGGCGGCGGTGGGAGCGCATCCTCGACCTTAAGATCGAGCGCGGCCTGGACACGAAGATCCTGTTCGAAACGCGGGTGGACGACATCCTGCGCGACGAGGACATTCTCGAGAAATACTGCCGCGCGAACGTGGACCATATCTATGTGGGCGTCGAATCCACATCGCAGAGCACCCTGGACCTGTTCAAGAAGAACATCAGGGTGGAGCAGTCGAAACGAGCGCTCGACCTGATCAACAGCCACGACATTGTTTCCGAGACGTCCTTCGTCCTGGGCATGCCCGATGACACGAAGGAAAGCATCCGTACCTCCGTCGATCTGGCGCTGTACTACAACCCGGACCTGGCCTTTTTCCTGGCCATCGCGCCGTGGCCGTACTCCGACCTCTACCCGGCGCTCAAGCCCTTCATCGAGGTCTGGGACTACAGCAAGTACAACCTGGTCGAGCCGGTGGTGAAGCCGAAGGAAATGACCATCGACGAGGTGCGCGCCGAGCTCGGGCTCGCATCGCGCAATTTTTACATGAGCAAGCTCCGGAACCTGCGTGCACTGTCGCGCCGGAAGAGCGAATTCATGGTGAAGGTAACGCGCATCATCGCGACCAATTCCTATCTTGCGGAACACATGAAGGGCGCCATGCCCGAGGACGTGAAACAGCTGCTCGCAGGGGTCCGGTAGCGCACGCTTTGGCGCCAGAGCTGTTAAATCCGTATCCCCTCTTGCTGCTGCTGGTCACCGCAGTCCCAGCTTGGTGCGCGGCCGATGAGCTGCCCTTCAACTTATTGTTGGACAACAAGTGTCGCCTGGTGTAGTATAACATCTTCGTCATCTGCAGTTCATCCCGCTATCCAGGTTTGACCCATGAAACGGCATATTCACATACTGCTTCTCTCGGTTGTCTCAGTCCTGCCGATGTCCGCGTTCTCCTCTGCTGCCGAACCGGCCGGGACGAACGCGTTCGGCCTCATCTCGGTGCCCCTTGCCAACGTACGCGAGGAGCCCCTGCCCAAGGCGCAGATCGTGACGCAGGTCCTGCTCGCCGACGAGGTCCGCATCCTGGAAAAACAGGAGTACCGGTACCGCATCGCCATCCCGGGCCAGGGTGATCGCGAGGGGTGGATCCAGCAGGAAGCCGTGCAGGTGCCCCGGGACAAGGGGAGATCGTACCTGAAAGCCGACCGGCAGTGGGTCGTCATCACGGCCCCGAAGACCTTCGCCCTGATCCTCGACAAGCTCGGGAACAACAATGTCTCGCTCTATGCAGGTACGCGGCTGCCGGTGCAGGAACGGACCGCCGACGGGTACAAAGTGCAGTTCCCCGACCGCACGGTCGCCGTGATCGCTGCAATAGATGCAGAACCCGTGCGGCCGCGCAATCCCGTGCTCGGTGGCGTGACGCCCGCTGAGATCGCGAAGACCGCCCGGAAGTTCCAGGGCGCCCAGTATCTCGCCGGCGGGATCACCGCCCAGGGCATGGACACCCGCGGACTCATCTACACGGTCTACCGCATCCATGGCATCGACCTCGATCCCGACGCGCTCAAGGCAAAGGCCGTGAAGGTCCAGAAAAAGGACCTTCTGCCCGGCGACATCCTTGTCTTCTCCGGGGAAGGGCTCGGGCTGTACCTGTACAACGGACAGTTCCTGCACGCCGTCAGGAAGAGCAGTGTCCAGCTGGGCGGGATCCATGACCGCCGGTTCGCCAATTCCCTGCTTCACGGACTCCGCGTCATGACGCCGGACCCGGACCAGAAGAAGCTTCCGGCGGAGATGGCGGCCGACGAGATCATGATCGCCCAGACCTTTGCGGCGGAGCTGCCGCTGGGCAAACGGATCGTGTACTGGGCGGCGCGGTTCATCGGCACACCCTATGACACCGACCCTCTGGGCCTGTACGTGCGCACGAACCGCATCGTCGCAGACGAGAAGGCGGACTGCATGTACCTCACCTTCCGTTCCGTGGAGCTTGCGCGAACCCAGACGCCGGGACAGGCAATCGAGCAGGCCCTGTCCCTCCGTTTCATCACCGAAGGGAAGCTGGCCGACGGCCTCGTGCAGAACTACGGCGAGCGATTCGAGTACGGCGAAGACATGGTCTTCAGCGGCAAGTGGGGAAGGAACATCACTGAAGAGCTCGGCACCACCACGACCATCAAGGGCTCCCGCGGCCGGGACCAGGTCATCATCCTGCCGAAGACGGCGCTGGCCTCCAGGAAGGTCCAGAAGCAGCTGCAGGATGGGGACATCATCTTCTGGGTCAAGGACCCGAAGAAACGGGTGGTGGAGGAGATCGTTGCCCACCTCTCCTTCGTGCGCATGAAGGACGGCAAGGCATACCTCATCCATGCCGCGGGCACCAAGGACAGCGCCACGAAACCCGGCGGCGGAGCGGTGAAAGAGGTCGCTATGAGCGACTATGTCCGCGATACGAAGTTCATCGGCGCCTTCGTGACCCGCTTCGAACAGTAACGTCCCCTGGTTGCGGTTAGTTGCAGAATTACCGTTTGACAATCCTTCGACCCCTCTGCTATCCTCACTGATAAACCGTTCCCGATGTCAGGTGTCTCAATGAAAGGTCAGGGTGTTGTTGACACCCTGATCGTTCATTCTCAATTCCGCATTCCGAGATCCGCACTCCGCAATCGAATAAGGAGCCCCATGCTTGCCAAGGTCATGAGCTCTGCCGTCTTGGGCATCGATGCCTATCCCGTCGAGGTCGAGGTGGACATCGCGAGCCGCGGGCTGCCGTTCTTCTCCACCGTGGGCCTGCCGGACGCGGCGGTGAAAGAGAGCAAGGAGCGCGTGCGCGCCGCGCTCAAGAACACGGGGTTCGACTTTCCCCTGAAACAGGTGGTCGTAAACCTGGCGCCGGCGGACATCAAGAAGGAAGGGTCCGCCTTCGACCTGCCCATCGCCATCGGCATGCTGATCGCCGAAGGCGTNNAGGCGTCCTCACCCAGGAGATGGTGGAAGGATACCTCATCGTGGGCGAGCTGGCCCTGGACGGCAGGGTGAAGCCGGTGAGGGGAGCGCTCTCCATGGCAGTGCTCGCGGGCAGGAAGGGCTGCCGCGGCATGATCATCCCTGCGGACAACGCCCCGGAAGCGGCGGTCGTCGAACCGGTGCGCGTCTTCGGCGTCCAGACGCTGCCGCAGGTCGTGGAGTTCCTGA
>JAFNGD010000461.1 GCA_017885365.1 Nitrospirota bacterium | reverse complement strand
CCGGCGCGCTGCATATCGGCGGCGTACGCACCGCACTCTTCAACTGGCTCTTCGCCCGCCATCACAAGGGAGTCTTCATCCTCCGCATCGAGGACACGGACCAGGCGCGGTCCACGGATGAGTCCATCCGCATCATCATCGACGGCATGAAATGGCTCGGCATGGACTGGGACGAGGGTCCGTCCGTCTTGCCGGACGGAGCGGTCAAAGGATACCGCCAGACCGAGCGCATGGACATCTACCGGGAGTACGCTGACCGCCTCTTACGTGATAACAAGGCATATTATTGCTACTGCTCGCCTGAAGAACTTGAGACTCGAAGAAAAGCCGCCATGGCCGCCGGTAAGGCGCCCAAATACGACCGGAAGTGCTTCGGCCTGAAGGAGCCTATACCCGGAAGGACGCCGGTGCTCCGGTTCCACTCCACCGACGAAGGCGAGACCGTGGTGCGCGACCTGGTCCGCGGCGCGGTCACCTTCGAGAACAAGCAGCTCGACGACCTCATCATCATGCGCTCCGATGGGTTCCCGACGTACAATTTCGCCGTGGTCGTGGACGATGTGACCATGAAGATCTCCCACGTGATCCGCGGCGACGACCACCTGAACAACACGCCGCGTCAGGTCCAGATCTACAAGGCCCTGGGCTTCGAGCCGCCCCAGTTCGCGCACCTGCCGATGATCCTCGGCTCGGACAAGACGAAGCTCTCGAAACGCCACGGCGCCACCGCCGTGACCGAGTACAAGGACCTGGGCTACCTGCCCGAGGCGCTCATGAACTATCTCGCCCGGCTCGGCTGGTCATCAGGCGACCAGGAGGTCTTCTCCATCGCCGAGCTGATCGAGAAGTTCACGCTCGACAACATCGGCAAGGCGCCTGCGGTGTTCAATCCCGAAAAGCTTGTATGGCTGAACCACCATTACATCCAGCAGGCCGACCACGGCAGGCTCGCCGGGCTTGTGCTCGACCTGCTCAAGAAGGATGGCGTAGTAGCCGAAAGCAAGGAGCCGGATGGGGCATGGATGCAGAAGCTCGTCAAGATCCTGACCGAACGGAGCCACACGCTCGTGGAGATGAAGACCGGGGCCATCCCGTTCATCCAGGACGAGATCGTGATGGACGAGAAAGCAAGGGCAAAGCACCTGACCCCCGACGTGGCCCCGCTCCTGACCGAGCTTGCAGGAGCGCTCAAGGCGCTCGACCCATTCACGCACGACAGCATCGAGAAGGCCTTCAACGACATCGTGAACGCCAAGGGGCTGAAGCTCGGCAAGCTCGCCCAGCCCGTGCGCGTGGCCTTGACCGGCGGCACCGTCAGCCCGGGCATCTTCGATGTCTGCGAGGTCATGGGCAAGGACAAGGTTGTTAGCCGTATTGAGGCTGCGGTAAAGATGATTGGCTAGACCCCTCCTATTCTTCCCTTGCGTCATTCCCGTGTAAACGGGAATCCAGGCTTTTATCATTCAACTGGATGCCCGCCTGCGCGGGCATGACGAATAATAAGGAATGCATATGCCAGACCTGATGCCTCTGCTGTTCGTCGGCCACGGTTCGCCGATGAACATCACTCAGAAGAACGACTTCACCGAGAGCCTCCGCCAGGCGGGAGATACGCTGCCTCAACCCCGCCTTATTCTTTGCATCTCCGCCCACTGGGTGACCGACGGCACTTTCGTCACCGGCGCTGCCCAACCGAAACAGATCTACGACTTCTACGGATTCCCTGACGAGTTGTATGATGTCGTCTACGACCCTGCCGGCTCCCCGAAGGACGCGAAACATATCGCGGCGCTTGGGAAGGACATCCCGGTCTCGCCTGACGACCGCTGGGGCATCGACCACGGCACCTGGGCGGTGCTTAAGCACCTGTACCCCAACCATGACATTCCCGTCATCCAGCTGAGCCTCGACGGCAACAAGGACGAAGCAGAACACTACAGGCTCGCGTCGTTCCTGCAGCCGCTGCGGTCAGAAGGCGTGCTCATCATAGGGAGCGGCAACATCGTACACAACCTTCGGCTCATCAGTTGGCAGCAATTCGGCGAAGAGCCCTTTCCCTGGGCAAGGAGGTTCGATGACCAGGTGACCGACGCGCTGGCGCGGAAGGATGATGATCTCCTGATCAAGTATGACACCCGCGACCGAGACATGGGATCCCATGCGGTCCCGACCAACGAGCACTACCTGCCCCTCCTGTACATCGCCGCGCTCCGCGGGAGCAAAGAGAAGATAGAGTATATCCACGAAGGCATCCAGCATCGCTCTGTGTCCATGCGGAGCTTCATCGTGCGATGAAACTGACGTAATCGCCGGATGGCGGAGCTTCTGAGGAGTTCATCATGAAGAGATCCGACGCTGCGTCGCAGGCCGTCATGCGCGTCGACAAGGGCGAGGAGATCGCGGGCTTGTGGACAACGCCGCAGATACCGCAGGTCGGCGTGTACAAGCTCGCTGCGAAGAAACGGCTCGACGGGAAGTTCGAGTGGGTGCATTTCCAGCACCGCCTTGATGGAACCCGGAAGGTCCTGTTCCGCGGCGAAGGGGAATCCAGCGTACGGCTGGCCGACGTGCTGGATGCAACGAATAAGACCCTCACGCGCATCTACGGTGTCGTCATGCAGGTCGCCGAATTCGAGACCTCCACGCTGAACGGAAAGAAGTTCGACGGCCCGGTGCAGTAATAGCGCAGGCTGTTCCCGGACGCAGCTCCTGCCGAACCATGGACGATCACGGATAAACTGAGGCCGGTAAGACACTTCTGTAGATGAGAATCATTCTATGTTGAAATATGCGATAATTTACTGTACTATTGGTGCATTCCAACCGATCTCCCGGGAGGCCCTATGAAAGGGATACGAGCCGGCGGCATCGCCCTTGGCATTGCCGCACTCATCGTTGTCCTGCCCACCGCCCCACTGCCAGGCGGCGCGGCCACGGAACCCACCACAGCGTCCTCTCCCTACTCCACGGCCGCCCTGGCGAAGAAGAGCTACCGAGGCGTCACACTGAACGTAGTGAGCCTCGAGAAACCGGTGCTGGGCGAGCCGGTGGAACTGCATGCCCGCCAGTTCGAGAAGCTCACCGGCGCGAAGATCAAGATCACCTTTGTTCCCTTCAACAAGCTGTACCAGGAGGTCCTGCAAGGCCTGCGCAGCAACAAGTACGATGTGCTCTTTTACGGATCCATGTGGATCGCAGATGTGCTGCCCTACCTCGAGCCCATTCCCCGGAAGATGCTGGAATCCCCCGAGTATCAGGACGTCCTGCCGCACTATAAGACCGTGGCAAGCTGGGGCGACACGCCCTACCAGGTCCCGATCGACGGGGATCGGCACACCCTCCAGTATCGGCGCGATCTTCTCGAGAACCCGGCGCTGCAGGCGGACTTCAAGAAAAAGACCGGCAAAGACCTCGGCGTGCCCAAGACCTGGCAGGAGCTGCAGGAGGTCGCCCGATTCTTCGACCACAAAAAGATGAGCGACGGCCGGGAGATCAGCGGCATGGTCGAGGTCACCGTGAGCGACGCGCTGCTCGGGAACCAGTTCATTTCCCATGCAGCCCCCTATGCCAAGCATCCCGACGTGAAGGGAGGCTTCTATTTTGATCTGAAAACCATGGCCCCCCTGATCAACACGCCCGGGTTCGTGAAGGCCCTGGAGGACTATGTTGCTGCGCAGGAATACTACCCCACGGCCGGAAAGTCGATGCATGATGAGGGCGGCTGGGGCAGGGTCCAGCGGCAATCCCCGGGATCCCAGCCGCAGGGCGGCCGGGAGATGAACTTCCCCGATGTGATCCGCTCGTTCGGCAGGGGCGACGCGGTCTTCACGGTGTCCTGGGACGACCCGTTCATCCAGGCCATGGAGCCCGGCAACGCCATACGCAACAAGGTTGCGGTGGCCCTTTCCCCGGGCTCGCGGCGCGTCTGGAACCGGAAGACCGGCAGATGGGACGATTTTCCCGCGGTCAACTACGCCCCCTATGTCGTCTACGGCTGGACGAGCGCAGTCGCCCGGTCGAGCAAACACAAGGACGCTGCCTTCGATTTTCTCGGTTTTTACGCAAACCGGGAGAACCACACCTCCGATCTGCTCGTGGGGCGCTTCGGCATGAATCCCTTCCGGGCCTCAGACCTCAACGAGCGTTTTTGGATCGAACGGGCGGGATGGGACGAGGCGGTGGCCCGCACCTACGTGGAGGCCCAGAAGTTGACAACGGCAAGCAGGAACCGTGTACTCGATCTGCGCATCTACCGGGGCCAGGAATATCTCTATCTGCTTTCGGTCGGCGTCTACCGGGCCCTGACGGGCCGGGAGTCGCCCCAGTCGGCCCTGGACACCGTCGCGGATCGCTGGCGGCAGCTGACCCAGCGTGTCGGCGTGGAAAAGCAGCGGGAAGCCTACAGCCATGTGGTGCGTTTCGAGGATGGTCAATAGTTCATTGCCATGAAAATCCAGACCAGGATCATAGGCGCCGTCATGCTGGTCGTCGCAGTCGTCACGATCGTTTTCTCCGTCTATCTTTTCAACAAGGAAAGGACGGCGGCCCGTGCGGAGCTCGCGGCCACGATCAAAAACAACGAGACCTTGCTGAAGGTCGTGACCGCAGGCCCGCTCTACGACGGCAACGTGGAGCAGCTGGATGCCATCCTGAACTCCCTGTTCACGAATCCCGATCTCGTCCAGATCGAGCTCACGGAGTTCAACGGGAACATCAGGTTGCACCGGACGAAAACGCCGGCGATGACGCTGGGCGAAACGATCACGAACCACATCGTGATCAGCCGGAGCATCGATGATCTGGGCGAGATCAATATTACCTACTCAACGGCGCTGCTCGAAGAGCGGCTTCTGAAATCCCGCAACCAGATCGTCCTGTTCTCGTTCGTCCTGGTGCTCGGCCTTTCCGGCGTCATCTTTCTGGTGGCCAGGGGGCTCACCGGCCCCATTGAGCGCCTCACGATCGCTGCCCGGGATATGGCGAACGGCCATTTGGACCGGGAGATCAATGCCCGGGGGGCGGAAGAGCTCCAGAGTCTCGGCCAAAGCTTTATCCGCATGCGTGATGCCATACGGGGAAAAATGACGGACCTGGAGGCGCAGAACGAGGCGTTGCGATTAAAAGACCAGGCGATAGCGTCATCCATCAACGGCATTGCTATCGCCAGCCCCGAGGGGAGCATCACCTACGTCAATGCAGCGTTCCTTCGCCTGTGGGGCTACGATCAGGCATCCGACGTTATGGGACGCTCGGTCGTGGACTTCTGGGCGGACCGGGACCGGGCCGCGCATGCGCTGGGATCCGTCCTGTCCGGCGGCGGTTCGTACGGAGAGCTCACGGCACGAAGGCGCGACGGCTCGGAATTCGTTGTCGAGTTTTCGGCAAGCGCGGTGAAGAATGCGACCGGCGCCACGACCCACCTCATGGGGTCCTTCGTCAACGTCACCGAGCGGAAGATCGCTGCAGAGGCCTTGCAGGAAAGCGAATCACGCTTGCGGCAGGCCGTCCGTGCTTCTCAGATTGGCATCTTCAATCACAACCACCTGACCGACACGATCTACTGGTCGCCGGAGCAGCGGCAGAACTACGGTTGGGGCCCCGATGAGCCGGTGGTGCTGGCGAAGTTCATCGATCAGGTTCATCCAGAAGATCGCGAGCGAATCGTAGCCGCCGTGCAACGCGCGCATGACCCGGCAGGCGACGGTCTCTATGATGTCGAGCATCGGATCATACGCCGCGACGGCGAGGTCCGCTGGTTGATCACGCGGTCGCAAACGTACTTCGAAGGCGATGGCGATGCACGCCACCCGGTACGCACCGTCGGCGGCGTTATCGACATCACCGAGCGGAAACGCGTGGTAGCGGCGTTGCAGGAATCGCGGAATCTTCTACAGACGATCTTCGATACGATCCCGGCCCGTGTCTTCTGGAAGGATCGCGAGCTGAGGTACCTCGGATGTAATCGGCCGTTTGCCCTTGATGCCGGCGCCCATTCGCCGGAAGAGTTGATGGGCAAAGACGACTATCAGATGGGCTGGCGCGAACAGGCCGAGCTCTATCGGAGCGACGACCGGAAGGTGCTGGAGACCGGCACGCCGAAGATCAACTATGAGGAACCACAAACGACGCCGGACGGCCGCCGCATCTGGTTGCGCACCAACAAGGTTCCGCTGAAAAATGCAGATGGCACGATCTGGGGGGTCCTGGGAACGTACGAGGACATCACTGAGTACAAGAAGACAGAAGCGTCGCTGCGGGAGGCCGCCCTGATCGTGGAGAACAGTCCGGTGATGCTGTTCCGCTGGAAGGCCGCGGAAGGCTGGCCGATCGTGCTGGTGTCGCAAAATGTCGTTCAGCTAGGCTATACCCCTGAAGAACTGCTCAAGGAATCGATGCGGTTCGTGTCGATGGTGCATCCCGATGATCTGGAACGGATCACGCATGAGGTGCAGACCTATACGGACAGCGGCATTGAACGGTTCCATCAGGAATATCGTATCCTCACCAAGGATAGGCAGGTACGCTGGATTGACGATCGGACGATGGTCGAGCGGGATGACACCGGGCGTGTCACGCATTATCAGGGAATAGTTGTTGATATCACCGACCAGAAGCTGGCCGAGAAGGAACGGGAGAAGCTTCAGTCCCAGTTGAACCACGCGCAGCGGATGGAGTCCATCGGCAGGCTTGCCGGCGGGGTGGCGCATGATTTCAATAATATGCTCAGCGTGATCCTCGGCTATGCCACGCTGATGAAAGGCAAACTTTCCGGCACCGATCCGCTTATGCAGTATCTGCAGGAGATCGAACATGCGGCCGTCCGCTCGCGCGATCTCACCAGCCAGCTGCTCGCTTTCTCCCGCAAGCAGGTCGTCACTCCGAAGGTAGTGAATCTGATCCGCCTGATCGAGGGCCTGCAGAAGTCGCTGACCAGAATGATCGGTGAGGACGTCGAGCTGCGGGTCATCTCCGCAGAGGATCTGGGGAACATCAAGATCGACCCGATGCAGGTGGACCAGATCATCATGAACCTGGCGGTCAACGCCCGTGATGCCATGCCGAACGGCGGCAGCCTGACCATTGAGACCTCCAACGTCCAGATCGATGAGGCCTACTGTCGCCAGCATGCCGGCTTCCGGCCGGGGTCCTTTGTCCTGCTGACGGTCAGTGACAACGGGAGCGGCATGAGCAAGGAGACCCTGTCGCACATCTTTGAGCCGTTCTTTACGACCAAGGAGTTCGGCAAAGGCACGGGCCTCGGTCTAGCCACCGTGTACGGTATCGTCAAACAAAACGACGGATTCATCAACGTCTACAGCGAGGTGGGGCAGGGAACGACCTTCAAGATCTACCTGCCCCGGGTCGCTGATGGACCGGCCGTAGCGGGAGCGCCTTCCCCGGCAGCAGCTGCTGTGCCGGCCGGCGCAGGCACCATCCTGCTGGTGGAGGACGATGCAATGGTGCGCGAGCTGACGCTGCTGCTGCTCCAGACGCTCGGTTATTCCGTTATCGCCGCAAACTCGTCGGCGCATGCATTGTCGCTGTGCGAGAGGAAAGACCTACCGATCGATCTGCTGATGACCGACGTCGTCATGCCCGGCATGAACGGGAAAGAGCTGCTGCAGAAGGCGAACGCGATCCGGCCGGGCATCAGGGTGCTGTTCATGTCCGGCTATACAGCCAACGTCATTGCCCACCACGGCGTGCTTGATGAAAGCATCAAGTTCATCCAGAAGCCCTTCAGCATCGATGATCTCGCCCAGAAGGTCCAGGACGCGATCAGGGACCGAGCGTGATCGTGCGTCTTCTCGCAGACATCGTCGGACATCTGCGCTCTTCGGCCCGACCCACTCAGGAAACGCTTCCCCGCTGTCAAGAAACGAAGATCACGCTTTCCGGTGAGATCAAGACCTATCCGTGCTACCTGGTATCGCTCAACAACGGCGCAGGCATCCTGCGGTACATCATCGATCGGGAGTATGATGTCCATGGCGTGAAGCTCTCGCCCGGGGACGAGACCATCGCCCTGTACTGGGAAGACCGGCCCTATACCTTGTATATCTGGCGCGGACAAGCGGCGCAGGACACCGCCTACTATTTCAACATCGCCGACCGGAT
>JAFNGD010000460.1 GCA_017885365.1 Nitrospirota bacterium | reverse complement strand
GTCGCGCGGGAAGACGAACCCATATCTCTTTTACCGCTACTCGCAGAAATTATCTTGAATTTTCGCATGTAGCGAGGCTCGGCCAGCGACTTGGCGTGAGTCGCGTGTGGTCAGACCGCATGGTACCCTGTCGTCCATCTCTTTTACGGGATGACGAACTGCTCTCGTCGGAAGAGACCCGTGAATATGTCTGTTCAATGCATAGCGAACAGCGGCGCGCATGTCTGCGCCGATCACCGGTAAAGCTTCTCCGAGCGTTACAGTTCATGCCGACCGGAAGTCGTCCGTATCGATGCAGCGCCGGGGATACACTCGTTGCAGTTCTGCCAAACGGGGACGTACTGCCGTGCCGTAGACTGCCGCTCATTGTGGGGAACATTTTTAAGAATTCCCTGGATTCCTTGTACCAGTCAAGCGAAGTGTTTCTTAGACTGCGAAACCGCGAGCCCCTCAGCAAGGGCTGCGAACAGTGCTACTATGCGAGAACCTGCGGGGGTGGCGCACGCTGTATCGCGAATGCAGTATACGGTAGTCCTTTTCACGCCGATCCCGGCTGTTGGATCGCCGCAGGAGCCAGCAATGCAGAGCCGCGGAGCATATCTGCACTCAACGAACGTATTTCAGTGTAAACGATAAGGCGGATCACTATCTGCCAAAGCGGAGGTCCCATGGAAACATCCACTCAAACACGGCCGGAGATAAGCCAGGATATCGACCAATTCGTCAAAGATGCTCAGCAGGCTTTCGGCGATGATCTGATCAGCATCGTGCTCTTTGGATCAGCGGCAGAGGGACAGCTTCGCATAACATCCGATGTAAATATGCTTATCATCCTGAAACGCTTCAGCAAAGAGCGTACGGACATGATCAGAGAACCCTTACGGCTTGCTCATGCAGCAATCCATCTTGATGTGATGTTTCTCTTAGAGTCAGAGTTAGGACAGGCCATGGAAGCATTCGCTACAAAATTTTCCGACATTCTTGACCGAAGGCGTGTTCTTGTCGGTCCGGATCTGTTCGACAGCCTTACCGTTTCTCCGGACGCCATGCGCAGACATACCCGCCAAGTTCTGCTCAACCTTATGTTGCGGATGAGAAATTATTACGCCCTCATCAGCCTTCGGGAAGACAAACTTGTTTTGATAATCGCTGACCTTATAGGTCCGCTGCGAACGTGTGCGGCGTCCATAAAAAAACTGGAGGGCATAAACGCAGTATCTCCCAAAGAAGCGTTTGGCATGATCGTCTCGGAAACGTCCGGATTTGAAAAAGATAGCCTTTTGACGCTCATTGATACTGTCCGTCGACAGGGCTCGTTGCCTACGGGCGCTGCTGAAGATTTGTTATTTACCCTCATAGGAATTGCTGAGCGCATGTACTATCGAATATCCTTGCCCACATCCGGCGGAACAGGGGCCGCGCATGCCTAATCCTTTCGACCTCCGGGGCCCGGAATTTCTGATTTTCTATATCACCTTCGCGATTGCCGTGAATCTGCTTCTTCGACGCATCCTTCGGTCGATGGAGCAACAGGGCATCCCTGGCCGTTGGAGCTCGGATGACCCGTACAAGATCGCATATCTTCGGTCAGGGGCTTCAGAAGCTATAACCGTAGCAATCTTTTCATTGGTCGATCGTGGTTTATTAAAAGCAGTTGATACCCGGATCGCGGCTGAGCCTAAAGCACAAGGTATAGTCAAACGACCGATCGAGCAGGCTGTCGTGAACTTTTTCAAGTCGCCGCAAGATGTGAACGATATCTTTAAAGATACATCCATCGATCGTATTAATGACGATTATCTCCGTCAATTGACCGCAGAAGGTCTTTTTGCAGACAAGGAAGTAGTTCGCAGCAGAAGTGCATTGATCACTGTTTGTCTCGGTCTCATCATAGGCATCTCAGTTTATAAAATGAACATCGCCATCTCACGAGGTCGCTATAATATCGAGTTCCTAATACTTTTAACCATTATATTCACCATATGGACTGCATCAGTGTGGTCAAAACTGCGTACGGGAGCCGGTGACGCGGTTATGGAGAGGCTGGAAAAGAAATACCAGTCATTAAAAGCACGTGCATCCAATCTTCGTCCCGGGGGGATGACGAACGAAACCGCTTATCTTGCGGCGGTCTTCGGATTGGCCGCCCTTCCGGAGGGCTATTTCCCTTTTGTGAAGTCATTATTTCCGAAAGTAGTCAGTGCAACAGGCGGCGATTATGCTTCTGGAGGTTGTGGTTCTGTAGGGAGTAGCGGTTGTGGAGGTGGAGGTTGTGGTGGCGGAGGATGTGGTGGTTGCGGTGGTGGTTAATGCTGTTCAGACCAAACAGCACCGGGAGTGAGAAAAGACCATGCACGTTACCTTCATTGATGCCGATCGATCGAACATCGAAGCGATCGTGAATTTTATGGCTGAGTACTACGCCTATGATCACATCCCCTTCGACCGGGAGGCGGCCCGTTCATCAATGGAACGGCTGGTGAACGACCATTATCTGGGAAGGGCTTGGGTGATAAGTTACGGTGCCGACGCGGTAGGCTATTGCGTACTGACGCTGGGCTACAGCCTCGAATTCCACGGCAGGTCTGCATTCATCGATGAGCTGTTCATCAAGGAAGGATACCGGGGCAAGGGAATCGGAACACGGACGCTCGAATTCCTGAAAGAGACTGCCAGGGCTCTGGGAGTGACGGCACTGCGTCTTGAGGTGGAGCAGAAGAACGTTGACGCCCAGCGGCTCTACAGAAAAGCGGGATTCGAGGACCAGGACAGGTCTTTGATGACGAATAAAATAGCTGAAAAGAAATCCTTTGCGTGAGATCCCCGTGGCTAAGGTCGTCATCCCGTGCAAACGGAGATCCAGTTGGATTTGGGGGACCATCCGAGTCAGACATGAAAAGATGAAACGTTCGCATGCAAGCGCCCCATTCGGTTTGATAGACCCCATCGAGCAGTATCGACGACTCATGGATCTCGATAGCGCCGATCCGAAGTACACACCCGCCGCCCTCCTTCCACTACCCCATCGCCATGAGAATGCTTGACATTGGTTAGCGTTTTTGCTAACATATCGAGCATGAAATATACCATCGAGTATTTCCATGCCCGCGTCAAAAGCGACATCGAAAGCTGGCCCGATGGGATATTGGCGGATTATGCGCGTCTGGTGGAGTTCCTGATGGAGTTCGGACCGAACCTGCGGATGCCGCATTCACGAGCCATGGGCGACGGTCTTTTTGAACTTCGGCCGCGCGGACGTGAAGGCATCGGACGCGCACTCTACTGTTACGTCGATGGTCAACGTGTTGTAATACTCCACGCATTTATTAAGAAAACGCAGGAAACCCCTGACAAAGAATTACGGCTTGCCCGCAGAAGAATGAAGGAGGTACGAAATGGCTGATCTCAAGTATAAACCCGTTTCCCATGATCATGAGGCTTTCCTCAAAAAGGCCTCTAAACGGAAAGAATTCAGGAAAGCATATGATGACCTGGAAGAAGAGTACCAGCTTACCCGTGAGATGCTTGCCGCTCGTTCCAAGTTCGGCCTCACGCAGGAAGCGGTTGCGGAGTTGATGGGGACGACAAAAAGCGCGGTGTCGCGTTTGGAAGCAGCGGGAAAACATGCGCCATCTCTGACGACACTCCAGAAGTATGCCAAGGCGGTCGGCTGTCGCCTGGAGATCAAGCTGGTTCCCAATGCTCGCCTTACCAAACGCTCAACTCGAACCGTAAAGAAGCAGGCGACTGGTTAGTTTAACGATAAGAAAAAGATAAGAACTTAAAGATACCGAGTGACACGTGAAATAATAAGGGGCTCACCCAATGGGTGAGCCCCTCTTGTTACTCGATGTTTTGTATTGCTACGCTTTCTGCAGCACCTTGATCGCCTTCGCATCGTCTGCCGTCTTCATGACGGTGGTCGCCGTTGCCCCCGAGCTGGTCGTGGCATAGAAGTAGAAGATATTGATGCCGGCATCGGCGATGATCTTCGTTAACTAAGCGTCTGCAGACCTACCGGCTGAACAGAATTGCATCCCTGCCGAAGCTCAATATTGACGGCGTTTGTTCATGACCGATCTTCCCCGATACCGTCTCCACGACCTGGCGCGCATACTGGCCGAGCTCGCTCATGCTGATCTGAGCGTCGCCGTTCGCATCCGCCTCCGCAGGATGGTCCAGGCCTTTGAGAAGACCATAGGTAAAGAGCCCGTGGCCTTCATACCCCTCCAGGGCACCCTGATACGATTTGGCAGAGGCGAATACCTGTAACCCCATATTCTTTGCCAGCACCGCCATGCGCGCATCATACAAGCCCGACAGGAATGCGTCGACACCTCCTGCGTGACAGGAGTCAATGATGAAAAGCTGCTGCAAGGACCGCACCTGTTTCGAAATATCCAGCAGCTTGTTGGTGCTGATCAGGCTCTCAGCATCAATGGTCCCCTGGTAGTCGTGGGTAACGAGGTAATACTGGTTCTCCAGCAGGAGCCCGTGGGATGCGATAAAGAGAATGAACGTGTCGCCCGGCTTGATCGCCCGGGAAAGCTCGTCGATCCTCTGCAGGATGCCTTTCTTTGAGGCCTGGGCATTCGCTATGACATCGACATGGATGTGGTCCCGGCTGAACTGCCGGCGGGAGCGCTCCGCCAGCAGGCGGGCGAATCCCTCGGCGTCCTTCTTCGCGAACTTCAGATTGATCGTACGGTCGCGATACTCATCGATGCCGATCGCCATGATGTACAGATGGGGCCGGTGGAACGACCGGGTCGTCTGGAAGGAGATCGAATGCAACCTGCTCTGGACGGTATTCTCCCGGTTGAATGCCGTAATGCTGATCTCATTCTCGCCAGCCACCGGCACGATCGTCCGGCACCCTTCGATGCGATCCGTCTTTCTCGGCGCGCTCCGGGGATTGAGCCGGTCCCGTTCCCCTGTGATCGTTATCCCCCGCAAGGATTCCCGCAGCGCAGCGCTGGTGGCATCGGCAAGCGTCCTTTGCTCGCGGGCGGCCGGCATCTCGCGGTAGATCCCGTCAGACTGGAGGAGCTTGCCGTTGTGGAAGAGACGATATTCCCCGATCCCGCCGCCGGCGCTCTCGATCTCATAGCAGATCTCCGCGGCGGACTCAAAATAGGTCGTCCCGGGGTGCCTGGTAAATCGGATCCGCGGAGGAGGCGCTGCGAGCGCGTCGTTCATCGTGAGCCCGGTGAGTCCCGCCGTATCTTCTCCGGAAAGCCGCAGCTTCACGACATCGGGCCGATAGAACACATCGTAAAACTGGTCAACGGCGAACATCCTGCGCCCGAGGTGGACGCTGATCCGGTCATGTCCGGCGGAAGAAGCGTTGTAGTACCCGTCCGGGGTCATCACCATCCATTCCCGCTCGCCGACCGCCAGGAACTGCGCGACCTGCCGGCCTTGCCGCAGGTCCCAGTACTTCGTCAGCGAGCGCAGGCCGGTCGTTATCGCAGCTTCCCCGTTGTTCAGAAGGAGCAGGTGGTCATCCTCGCCCGAAGCGCTGTCAATACGATAGCGTTCCGCTCCTGTCGCGGTGTCCCAGGCGGTGAGGTCGTTTCCCATGGTAACCAGGGTCCGGCTGTCCGGTGTGAAGGCCATTTTCATAACCGGCGTCCGTGACGGCAGCACCCGCACCAGTTTCTGCGTGGCGCTGTCCCAGAGGCCGATCTGCCACTGCGCTGGTCCGGGCTCCTGCCAGCCTTCGTTGAACCGTCCGACAGCGGCCAGCAGCCTGCCGTCGGGCGACAGGGCGACCGGGAACTGCCCGCTGTCGTGCTCCCTGATGACCGCGATCTCCCGCTGCTGCTCAATATCCCAGAAACGGACCGTCAAATCATAGTGGTCTGCATAGACGATCCGGCGGCCGTCGGGAGCAAAGAACGGGTCTACCGATATGCCTTCGTCCCCTTGGCGCCGCATCGGTACGATCCGCTGGACCTCTTTTCCTGTTGACGTATCGAGCACCCGGATGACCGGCCCGGCCAGCATCACGAGCCTACCGTCCGGGGCAAAGGAGACCGAGAACGCGGCACAGCCCTTCTCTTTTGTTGCGAAGGTCCTGATCACCTTTCCGCTGTTCACGTCCCAGAGCCTGGCGGTGAACAGCGTGCCGGTCAGGAAGGTCCTGCCGTCGGGCGCAAAGGCAACAGCCTCGACCCCGCGCTCCTCCTTCGTCGGGTACGATCTTACCAGAACGCCGCTCCGCAGGTCCCAGAGCCGCACGGTCCCGTCCGCCCCGCCGGTCAGCATCCGCTTTCTGTCCGTTGAAAGGGCAACGCATCGGACCGCGGCGTTCGTACCGGAAAAGGTCCTGATCTCGTTCCCCGATGCAAGGTCCCACAGCTTGACGAGCTTATCGCCTGCACCGGTGAGGATCTGCCGTCCGTCAGGAGAAAATACGACGGCATTGATATAATTCTTGTGGCCGCGGAAGGTCCTCACCTTTCCGCCCGACTCCAGGTCCCACAGGATCGCCGTCTTGTCTTCCGAGCCGGAAAGGCAGTATTTCCCATCAGGAGAAAGGGCAAGAGCAGAAACCCGTTCCCGGTGGCCTTCCAGCAGATGGATCTGCTTTCCCGTGGCCACATCCCACACCCTGACCGTATGGTCAGCCCCGCCGGTGACCAACCGCTGTCCATCAGGCGTGAAGGCCGCACAGAACACGGCAGGGTCCCTCTGTTTTTTTTGCCGGTCCCCGTGGCCGCGATAGGTGCGCACGATCCTTCCCGAGCCTATGTCCAGCAGGAGGAGATCACCGTCGTAGAATACGCCGGCAAGGAGAAGATATTTTTGGTCCGGCGACAGGGCAACGGCATAGAGGCGCATGTCATCTCTATGCAATGATGTGATGCTCGATCTGGGAAACTGACGCACTTCCCTGCCCGTAGCCGGGTCCCACATCTTTATCAAGCCGTACACGGTAAAGGTGACGGCGAGCTTCCCATCCTTCGAAAGCACGATGCCGTCGATAGGATCGTCGTGGCCGCCGAAGGTCCGCACGACCTCCCCGGTCCGTACATCGACGACCTTCAGGGGATTTCCGCCGGACCGCAGGGTCGTCAGCACAGACTGTCCGTCGCCCAGCAGAACGGCAGGCGAGGTGATCTTGTTCAGCTTATGAAGCTCCCTGCCGCTCTTGATATCCCAGAGGATGAGCGAATCATCATAGCCCGTCGAGACAGCCTGGCTGCCGTCAGCGGCAAAGGCAACGCTCCATACCGGTTGCAGATGCCCCACCTGCGGCCGCACTTCTACTTGCTCGACAGCCCATGCCGGGCAGTAGCAGAGCAGGAGCAGCACAGGGACGACGAGGCATTTGATCTTCCGAGGGTACATGGCGTCCATACTCTTCACTCCGAAAACAGGACGAGCAGGCCGAGGCCTGCTCATCGGTGTTCACCTGATTGTGCGCTGATAAACGGTGCGAGGAGCGAAAGTGACAAAGCAATCTCGATCTATTCGATTTTTGAAATGCGAGATTGCTTCGCGTCGCTCGCAATGACACATGAGGAGCCTGCAATCAATGATAAGCGAACGACCGGCCCTACGCCTTCTGCAGTACCTTGATCGCCTTCGCATCGTCCGCCGTCTTCATGACGGTGGTCGCCGTTGCCCCCGAACTGGTCGTGGCATAGAAATAAAAGATATTGATGCCGGCGTCGGCGATGAGCTTCGCGATGCGCTCCAGCGCCCCCACCTGGTTCGGCGTCTCCACCAGCAGAATCGACGATTCATGGATCTCGTTGGCGCCGATCTGCAGGAGCGCCCGCTCTGCCTTGGCAAAGTTGTCAACCACGAGTGTGAAGGTCGCCAACTCGCGCAGGCCGCTTGCCGAATAGCCCGTCGCTGCCAGGATGTTCACGTTCTCGCCTGCCACGGCCTCGGCGACCTTCGCGGTCAGCCCCATAGTGTCGGGGAACATGGCCGTGATCTCGATCCCGGTCTTCACGGTGAACTCCGCCGAGCGCCGCCGTGCTGCCGGGGCCGCAGGCCGCTTCGCCACGGTCTTCTTTACCGGTTTCTTGGCCGCCTTCTTCTTTGCCACCTTCTTCTTCGCAGGTTTTTTTGCCATGGCTGTTCGCTCTCCTTCGTAAATAGATTCAATTCCCTGCCCGATGCTCCGGCAGGTACGTTGTCATCTACATTACACCATTACACCGACCGTCATCCCCGACTGCCTCTATCTGGGATCCAGCCGTCGTTCCCGTGAAAACGGGGAACCAGCAGCAAATATAATAGATGGATTCCCGCTAAGAACCGCCGCGGGAATGACGAATTATTTCTACTTTACTATAACAATGGTACATGCGCAAGCGGGTTTTCCTACCACCGCTACGCTGACCGATCTCAATCCCGCTCCTGCTTTTGCTTATGCAAGAACCGTCCCCCGGAATATCGTGCCACGAAATAATTGCCGATTCATTATTGGCCTTCAATATTTTCAGATGCTTCTGCATTTCTCGGTCCTCTCAAACACCCTTCCGTCTGCAGCAAGCAAAGAACTCCTGCAAAACCTTTCATGCAATATTCGCTAAAAATGAAATATCTTGCAGGGTCGCAGTTGTCTTCTATTTATATATATGATAGCCATATCGCATGATTTCAATTCCTTACAAAAAGATTCCCTATCCCTCGTCTTTGGAACAGGACTTGCTCTTATACTGCTCTATCAGGCGATTGTTTTCCGTCATTCCCGCCCCTGCTTTAAGTATGCTGGGGCAGGCTCCCTCGGGAATCCAGATTATCAATGGAAACTGGATCCCCGTTTCCACGGGGATTACGATTTATGTTAAGACTTTCAAGGAACGCTACCCTTCATGGAGGTTTAGGAATGACGAAGACCAATTCAGCCGGTGCCCGGTTCCGAGCGGCGGTAAAAGCGGAAAAACCGCTGCAGGTGATCGGCGCGGTCAATGCTTACAGCGCGCTGCTGGCCGAGCATTCTGGCTTCAAGGCCCTGTACGTGTCCGGCGGCGGCGTGGCAGCCAGCTCGCTCGGCGTGCCTGACCTGGGCATCAGCACCATGGACGACGTGCTGACCGACGTCCGTCGCATCACCGACATCACCGAGCTCCCGGTGCTCGTGGACATCGACACGGGCTGGGGCAGCGCCTTCAATATCGGACGGACCATCAAATCCATGATCAAGTTCGGCGCAGGCGCGGTGCACATCGAGGACCAGGTACAGGCGAAGCGCTGCGGCCACAGGCCGGGCAAGGCAATCGTGCCGAAGGAAGAGATGGTGGACCGTATCAAGGCCGCTGTTGACGGCCGCACAGACCCGGAGTTCGTGATCATGGCGCGGACCGACGCCATCGCTGTCGAGGGCATCGACGCTGCCATCGACCGGGCACTTGCCTGCGTGGCAGCGGGCGCTGACATGATATTCCCCGAAGCGGTCAAGGACCTGGCCACGTACAAGAAGTTCAGCCAGGCAGTAAAGGTCCCAATCCTTGCCAACATCACCGAGTTCGGCTCGACCCCTCTCTTCACGGTAGAAGAGCTGCGCGGCGCCGATGTCTCTCTCGTCCTCTATCCTCTCTCTGCCTTCCGCGCCATGAGCAAGGCCGCCCTCGCGGTTTATGGCGCCATCAGGAAGGAAGGCACGCAGAAGAACGTCGTGGACCTGATGCAGACCCGCGCCGATCTGTACGAACATCTGGGCTACCATGCCTTTGAGCAGAAGCTAGATCAGATCTTTAAAAATACAAAATAACCTTAATTCATTTTTACCGCGGAGGGCGCTGAGGACGCAGAGAGATTCTAATTCGTTAATAGTTCTTCTCCGCGATCTCTGCGATCTCTGCGGTGAACAAGTTGATCTTGTATTCTAAAGAAAAGATAAATATGTCTCAAAACCCTTTTACCGCAAAGAACGCTGAGAACGCAGAGGAATCAAAATAGCGAAGAACTTTTCTCCGCGGTAAGCAATCTTCGATCTTGTGTATTTTAAAAGTCACCAAGTTTTTCTCTGCGGTCTCTGCGATCACTGCGGTGAACAATTTTTATTGCTTGTGTATCCTGAAGTCATTAACGTTTTCTCTGTGGTCTCTGCGGTGAACAATTTTGATCTTGATAATGTGTATCCTAAAGGAGGATAAGTCATGAGCTCACCTACCACCCCCGTCGCACCCGATCCGAACGCACCAAAAGTGAAAAAATCCGTCGCCCTGTCGGGCGTCATCGCGGGCAACTCCGCGGTCTGCACCGTGGGCAGGACCGGGAACGACCTGCACTATCGCGGCTACGACATCGTGGAGCTTGCGAAGAAGTCCACCTTCGAGGAGATCGCCCATCTCCTGATCCACGGCGAACTGCCGACGGAGTCGCAGCTCAAGGACTACAAGATGAAACTGAAGCAGTTCCGGGGCATCCCCTCCCAGGTCAGGACGGTGCTGGAGCACATCCCCGCTGCCGCCCATCCCATGGACGTGATGCGCACGGTCTGCTCCACCCTCGGCACGGTGCTGCCGGAGAAGGAGGACCAGAACGTCCAGAGCGCACGGGACATCGTTGACCGGCTGATCGCTTCCTTCGGGTCCATGCTGCTCTACTGGTGGCACTTCTCGCAGAACGGCCGGAGGATCGAGGTCGAGACGGACGATGAGACCGTGGCCGGCCATTTCCTGCACCTCATGCACGGCACGACTCCCTCGGCTCTCCACACGCGGGCGCTGGACCAGTCCCTCATCCTCTACGCCGAGCATGAGTTCGCGGCGTCCACCTTCACCGCCCGCGTGATCGCGGGAACGCTCTCCGACATCTACTCGGCCGTCACCGGGTCCATCGGCGCCCTGCGCGGCCCCAAGCACGGCGGCGC
>JAFNGD010000459.1 GCA_017885365.1 Nitrospirota bacterium | reverse complement strand
AATGCGCTCGCTCCTGGATTCAGGAAGAGGGAGGCGATGACGAGCGGTGCCGGAACCTGTCGATGATCGCCGGCGCGAGGGTGAAGGCAGCAAGGATCAGGAAGGCGGAAAGCACTTTTCCGGTGAAAATATCGCCGATCGAACGAACATGCTCCAGCTGGTGACCGGCATAGGCGAACACCGCGGTGCCGGGGATGATGCCGAGGGACGTGGTCCAGGAAAAGGTGCCGAGGGGCACCCGGGTGAGCCCTGCGAGAAAGTTCACGACAAAGAAGGGAAAGACCGGGATCAGACGGAGCGTGAGCAGGTACCGGGTGCCGTTCCGCTCCATCTCCTGGTTGAACCGCTCGAGCCGCTCCCGGTAGGCCTCCTGGAGACGGGAACCGAGCAGGTACCGCGCCGCCAGGAATGCAAGCACCGCTCCGCCCGTGGCGCCGATGTTGACGTATACGATGGCAGGGAAGGTGCCGAAGAGGTACCCTCCGGCCATGGTGAGCACCGCACCGCCGGGAAGATTCATCGCGATCGCCGCGATGTAGACGAGGATATACAGCGCTATTGAAGAAAAGCCATGACCGCGCACATAGGCGAGCAGGGCATCCCGGTTCTTCTGGAGATTTTCGAAGGTCAGGAAATCGCCGACGCCGCTCAAGCGCAGCGCGATGATGGCGCCGACGAACAACAGAAGCAGCACCACGTTCCGGGAATGTTTCTTCATTTTTTCTTCCCCAGGAGCTTCGCCAGGACCTTGAGCACCGGATTGTTCCTGAGCCGGTCCACGTACAGGAGCTTGGCAGGCTGGCGCACCACGTCCGTTAAGGTCGGGTAGATGTGGATCATGGGGGCGATCTTCGTGAAGGAGAGATTGAGATGACGGAGGAGCTGCGCTTCGTGGATGATGTCGCCTGCCCGCTCGCCGAGGATATGCGCTCCGAGGAGCCTGCCGCGGCGGTCGCAGATGAACTTGGCCCTGCCAAACTCGGCATTGTCGGTGCGGGCCCGGTCCGTGTTGCGGAACTCGTAGCGGTAGATGCTGATGGCGTTGCCGTACCGCTGGCGCGCTTCTTCTTCGGTGAGTCCCGCGTGGGCGAGCTCCGGGTCCGTGAAGGTGCACCAGGCAACGGTGTCGTAGTTCACCTTCTTCCGGAAAGGGAGGAATGCGTTCCGGGTGGCGATGACCGCCTGATATTCCGTCATGTGGCTGAACTGGTAGGGCCCGACAACGTCGCCACAGGCAAAGATGTTCGATGCCGTGGTCCTCAGGTAATGGTCGGTGGTGATGCCCTTCGGCGTATAGGCGACGCCCGCTTTCTCGAGGTCCATGCCTTCGACGTTCGGCTTTCTTCCCACGGCGACGAGGATCGACCCGGCCTGGACCTCCCGGCGCTGCTGCTGCCGGTCCTCAATAGTCAGGCTGATGCCGCCGTCCTTGCCGGCGGCCCGCACTGCCTTTGTCCCGGTCAAGAACGTGATCCCGTCGGCGGCCAGCTTCTCCGCGAGGAGCTTCACCAGCTCTTCGTCCTCCCGTATCATGATCCGTTCGGACATTTCCACCACCGTGATCCGGACCCCGAGGTGGTTCAGGGCCGAGGCCATCTCCATCCCGATGGGGCCCGCGCCCAGGATGATCATGGACGCCGGAAGGGTTTCGAGGTCGAAGAAGTTCTCGTTGGAGAGATAGGGGACCGATGCCAGGCCTTCGATGGGTGGAATGAAAGCGGAACTGCCCGTTGCGATCATAAACTTCTTCGCCGACAGGACCTTGCCGCCCAGGCTGATGCGGTGGCTGTCGAGGAACTTCGGATTGCCGAATAGCACGTCGATGCCGAGCTTCTCGAATGCAGATGCGGGGTGGCTGTCATACACTTTTTTGACCGCGCCCCGGACGTACTGCATGACGTTCCGCGTCGAGAGGTCCAGCTTCCCGGCTGCCTCCAGCCCGTAATCGCGCAGATGCTTCGTCTGGTGCGCCACGGCTGCGGCCTTGATCAGCGCCTTGCTCGGCACGCAGCCCCGGTTCGTGCACTCTCCGCCGAGCAGTCCCTTCTCGATTAGGGCGACCTTCTTGCCGAGACCCGTGGCGAGCTTCGAGGAGACGAACCCCCCGGCGCCTGCGCCGATGGCGATGAGATCATAGTCGTATGTTGGCATCGCTAACCTCCGAAGAGAAAAGTGTGTCTTTGATCCCCGCAAGGAACGACATTGTCCGGGACGCACGGAACGCCGAACGCCTGTTGCGGGCTGCGAGGTCCTTCAGGTCTTCAATGGTGTCCACGTCTTGCCAGAGCGGGAGCTCGTGGACGCGTCTGCCTGCGTGAGCAAAAGCGGCCATGGTCTGTTCGAATACGGCGCCCGTGCTCCATGCGATCCCGGAAAACACCCCGGGAGCGAACGTGTCATTCCTGAACCCGATGAGATAGTAGCCGCCGTCGCGTGCCGGGCCGATCACCGCGTCATGCGTAAGCAAGGCTGCCATCGCATCGCTGAAGAGCGGAGCCGGGAGGTCCGGGATGTCGCTGCCGATCAGGAGCACCCGGGAGAAACCCCGGGAAAAGGCCTGCCGGAACGCGTTATCCATCCGCTCGCCCACGTCCCTGCCTTCCTGGGGCAGGTACTGTTGCCCCGGCCCCAACCAGCCGGCCACCGCGTTCCCGCTGTCGGGAGGATAATAGCAGATCCTGACCGGAATGCCCGTCTGCTTCAGGGTATCGAGGATGTCGAGGCAGAAGTTCCTGTACAGTTCAAGCGTCGCATCGTCGCCCAGCGCGGATGCCGCCAGGCGGGATTTCACCTGTCCCCTCACCGGGGCCTTGACGAACAGGATTATGAGCGGTTGATCAGCCATGCTATGGATGTTTTTCTGTTCCAGGAATGCCGCTGGACCACTGCTTGAGTATTGCACAAACCGATGGTCAGTTCAAGACCAATCCATTTCATGAGGGCGAAAGGAACTTGTATCCCGGCGTCCTGCCGGGAACGGGACCATCGGCCCTGACGTCCGGTAAAAAATAATCTGCAGATCGCCGTAAAAGGTGCTATACTGAGAATAAAAGAGGATGGAATGTATCCTTGATAAAGCTTCGGAGCCCGGAGCGTATGTGCAGCAGCAGGAACGAAGGAGGGCGCCATGGGGACTGTAAAAGACATAAAGAAGAATGCATATTGCGATGAGGTATTGGGAGAGCTTGCCTATATGATCGAGAGCGTCGATGGGCTGCGGGACATGCTCGCCACGACCTACGACAGGGACACGCATCTGTTCCAGGAACATGATCGTCATCTGGCGGAGCTTGCCGAATATCTTGACTGGAAGCTCCAGATCCTGACGACGTCTTGCCCCTATGAATGGAAAGGTTTGGGACCGGGGGTCGAGAATATCGTGTCGGTGCAGGGGGCGGACACGGCAGCGCCTGAGATTTCCGGCGGGTATCTCGGCGGTTAGACGGGTAGATCAGCTGATCATCAACCAGTACAGGTAACCGGCCGAAGGAATGCTGTGCTTCCTTCGGCCTTTGTGGGTCTGCCGGTTACTTCCGCCGCGGACAATCTCGGATGGGGCAGGTTTCGCAGTTCTCGTCATCATCCCGCTCATAACCGAAGGGAATTGTTTCTCCGCACCGGCATTGCCAACCGTCAGCCGTACGGTCCTTCAGCGCGTGCTCGCATATGGGGCAAGTAAGCATGGGATAGCCTCCATGCGTATCGTACCCCGAAAACTGGCTGGCCGGTATGATCTATGTCAGGGTGAGGCATGCGGGGAAACGGGAGTGAGGAAGGTTAGAGAGCTCGCAGCCGCTCACGGAAGACCTCGATCGGCTGGGCGCCCACGATGCGGTCGGTGTTATTAATAATGAAGGTAGGGGCCGCGGTAACACTGAAGCCGGCAGCCTCCTCTTTGAACGCATCCAGCTGCTTCCGGTATTTGCCCGTTTCGAGGGCCCTCTTCAAAGCTGCTGCATCCAATCCTGAATCTTTACCGATCTGCGCCAGGACGCCAATATCCCCGATGTCCTTGCCTTGCGAGAAATAAGACTCGAATACCGCATGATGGAACTGGTCGAAGCGACCGTGCTCTTTGGCAAACTCACCGGCCTCAAGGGACAGCCTCGAATTCGCAATGTTCACGATCTTCCGGAAGGTGAGACCGAAGGGAGTGCCCATGCTGTTCAGGCGCCGTGTCATGGCTTCAACGTCTGCGCGGGGGAACATCTTGATGAGGGGCATTCCCTCCGGCGGTGTTTCGGGATGGATCTCAAATCCCAGCCATTCTATCGTTAGATCGAACTCATTTTTCAGCTTGTCGACAAGGCCCATGCCGATGTAGCAGTAGGGTCAGATGTAGTCGGAAAAGATGCGGATCGATATGTTCATTGATACCTCGTTCTACTTATGGTGGTCGCAGGGACTACCTGATGCGAGAGTAACGATCCCTGGCCATTTTCTGACCAGGGATCGTTCGAAATGATCTCTACTGGGAAATGAAGTTGTTGCCGCTGATGGTAGCGCCGACCGCGCAGGTGACTGAACCGCAAATGCGCGGTGGGGTGAAGGAATATCCAATCTGTGAGGGCGATAATGAAAATGTTCCCGATGCCATGGTCTTGAGGGAGAAAAATCCGCCGCTGTCGGTCGTTGTGCTCGCAGCGGTAGAGGGGGTGACCAGGACATTCATTGTCACGCCTGAGACAGATGCTCCGCTAACAATTCCGGACAACGTTGATTGCAGGCAGACCGGGAGACTTCCAAACATGGTGCTAGTGTGAGCGAAATTATTACCCGTTGAGTCAGCACCGCTTATGGTGATGGTCGGTGAACTTGTCGGAGTGAATTTATATGTTGTAGTTCCTGTTCGCTTGCTTGGCGTTACCGTGTACGCTCCGTCGAGTAGACCGCTTATCGCATATGTGCCATCCGCACCTGTGAATACGAAACCCGTGTTTGCTCCGCTTAGCGTAACGGTGACGTCTGGAAAGCCGCCGGTGTCTGTTGTAACGGTCCCCAGGATGCTGTATGTCGTTGCCGCTGTAGTGGCAGTGAAATCTATGCCTGTTGTAACCTCACACGCGGTCGTGGCCTTTTGGTTCAAGGGATTCATAGCGTAGTTGGCCTTGGCAGCAGATATGGTGTAGGTGCCCGCATCCAGCCCGAAGGCTGAGTAATTTCCGTTGATGTCGGTAGTCCTGGTGGTTGAGGAGCCCGAACTGTTGACGAGCGTTATGGTGACGCCCGAAAGGCCCGCGCCGCCGGACATGACCGTGCCGGGGATCCCGAAAACGACTGCGAAGTTCGTGTTGCCGGCATTGGCGCTGCTGATCGTGACAGAGTGACTGGCAGGGTATAGCGTATAGCCGGGCATGGACGGAGTGACGGTGTAGGCCCCGTTAGAGAGGCCGGTGAACTGGTAATACCCGATGGAGTTCGTCGTGGCTGTAGCAATGGCATCGCCGGACAGCGTGATCGTAACACCTTGGGGAGCCCCGGAAACAGTCCCGGTTATGTTAAATGCATTGGTGACAGTAAAATCAGTATTGACGGCATTGCCGCTGCTGATCGTGACCGGTTTGCTGGCTGGACTGAATAGGTAACCCGCGTTGGAGGGCGTGACTGTGTAGGACCCGTTCGAGAGGCCACTGAACTGGTAGTAACCGATGGAATTCGTCGTGGTGGTGGCATTTGCTGCACCGGTGAGCGTCACGGTCGTGCCCGCGGGGGCGCCGGACACGATGCCGGTGATGCTGTAGGTTATCGGCGGCAGGTTCGTATTTCCCCCACCTCCGCCGCCGCAGGCGGATACTAGGGCCGCTGCTGCAAGAACAGCAATGATCAACATACCTGCCCTGTGTGCTTTCATGATAATACCTCCCAAGGTTGTTCTTTTGCGGACAACGGACCGCTCTTTGAGCTCCAGCGCCACCTCATTGAAGCGGGAGGTGGGCTGTCATTGTCATGGTCATTAGCTTAAGGATACTACAAAAATCGGTGAATAGCAAGAAAATTGGTGGAGGGTCACTTGAAGACTTCAATAAACTCCATCCACGATACTGCTGACTCACCTGTATTGTCCGAGTCGTTCATGATGGCGATGCGCGCCCGGGCGGGAGGTTTTGTTTTGAATGCCTTCTGATAGTCCGCCAGGATGTCGATCTCTTCATCCACCCAGGTTCCAACCTTTGCCGGGCCTTTCTCAAGGAGGACCATTACGGCCTTGTCGGTATAAGGGCTGACCACGAAGGTCTCGGGATCGTCCTTGCTCGACCAGATATAGCTCAGGCTGCTGTGGGGCGGGTATTCTCCGTACAGCGATTTCGCGATGCCGTACTTGATGCGCTCGAAGGCTCCTGCCTTTTCGGGGTCATACTCGAACATGATGTACACGCGCATCGGGTAGTCGTCGCCTTCTTTGGTGCTTGAGTCGGCTTTCGCGTAGACGTTCTTCACCTTCCAGCGCCATTTTGCTTTTGGATAATCATAGACGTCAAAAACGTCCTTGTACACGATGGCCGAGGCAGAGGCATTGCTCTCGGCCCTGAGGACGGACTTGTCGCCATCACGCTCGATGGTGTAGGTCGAGTGGATCTTGATCTTGGGAAAGAAGAAGGG
>JAFNGD010000458.1 GCA_017885365.1 Nitrospirota bacterium | reverse complement strand
CAGGACGCGAAGGGGATATGCAAAAGACCTGATTATGCTCTTCTCTTCTTTCGCAGGTTCGTTCAGAAATCCGTTTGCCTTCTCCCCTTCCCCGTGGTACTGTACCTCCCCATGAAGATCGAGGACATCCTCGGAGAGGTCGGGCTCGTCGCCGCAGCAATGGGTGCGGACTACGAGTTCCGGCCCCAGCAACTGGAAATGGCCGAGGCCGTCCAGAAGGCGCTCCGCAGCAAGACCCATCTCGTTGTCGAGGCGGGCACCGGCGTGGGCAAGAGCCTTGCCTACCTCGTTCCGCTCGTGCTCTGGGCGCGCGAGGAGAACTGCCGCGTTGTCATCGCCACGTACACCAAGGCCCTCCAGCAGCAGATCGTGAAAAAGGACATCCCCTTCCTCAAGACCGTGATCGGTGACTTTCGCGTGGCGCTTTGTGTAGGAGGCGAGAACTACCTCTGCCTCCGCCGCTTCGACCAGCTCCGTATGGGGGACCTCTATGAGCAGAACGAGGTGGACCCGCTGAACCGTCTCTTCGCATGGTCTACGCATACGCGCACCGGCCTCCGGAGCGAGCTGTCCTTCGAGCCGACCGCGGCGCTCTGGGCAAAGGCGAACCGCGAGGCGGACCTTTGCTTCGGCAGGGAATGCAGCCACTATAAGGACTGCTTCTACCAGAAGGGGAAGCTGCTGGAGCAGCAGGCCCAGGTGCTCGTGGCGAACCACCACCTCTTTTTCGCCGACATGGCCACGGGCGGGAACGTCCTGCCGCAGCACCGGGCCGTCGTCTTCGATGAGGCGCACCAGATCGAGGACGTGGCCACGGACTATCTGGGCGTCGAGGTGTCCAACTACTCGGTCCGCTACCTCCTGGACAACCTCCTGAGCCAGCGCACGCGCAAAGGTCTGCTCACCCGCCTGACCATCCAGGACCACGCGGCCCGAACCGCGCGCGACCTCGTGGACGACCTCCGGCTCACTGCCGAGAACTTCTTCCTGAACCTCCACGAAGCGCTGAAACAGGAGCCGGTCCTCCGGGTGCGCCGGCCGGGCATCGTCCCCGACCTCCTTTCCGGTCCCCTCGCCCTGCTGAAGGACGCCCTCCTCGCGCTCAAGGTGGACACCCACGAAGAGGAGCAGGAGGTCAAGGCCTTCGCAGGCAGGGCAGGCGGCCTTGCGTCCGCCATCCGGCACAATCTCGACCAGGGACAGGAGGGGTTCGTGTACTGGGCCGAGCGGGAGAACAAAAAGTACCGCCTCGTGGCCTCGCCCATCGACATCGCCGAGACCCTGCGGGAGCACCTCTTCGGCAGGCTCGATACCGCGGTGTTGACCTCGGCCACGCTCTCGGCAGCGGGGTCCTTCGAGTATATTAAAGGAAGGATCGGCCTGGACGCGCCCGCGGAGCTGCTGCTCGACTCTCCCTTCGACTTCGAGAACCAGGCCCTGCTCTATATCTCACCGGGCCTGGACGACCAGCAGGCTGCAGGCTACCAGGAGCGGTTCGACCGCGAGCTGATGGCGATCCTCGGCGTCACCGGCGGCAGGACGCTCGTGCTGTTCACAAGCTACAGCCAGCTCCGGAAGACCAAGGATACGCTCCGCGCGGAGCTGCCGCAACTCGGCGTCCTGTGCCAGGGAGAGATGCCTGCCTACCGCCTCGTGGAGCAGTTCAAAGAGATTCCCAATGCCGTGCTGCTCGGTACCGCCTCCTTCTGGCAGGGCATCGATATACCGGGCGACGCGCTCCAGTGCGTCGTGATCGCCAAGCTCCCCTTTGCCGTGCCCGATGAACCGCTCATCGAGGCGCGCATGGAGCGGCTGAAGAACCCGTTCTATGAGTATCAAGTGCCGCAGGCGACGTTATTGTTCCGGCAGGGCTTCGGCAGGCTCATCAGGACGAAGACGGACAAGGGCGCGGTCGCGGTGCTCGACTCGCGTATTATGACGAAGAACTACGGCAGGTCCTTCTTGAAATCCATCCCGAAATGCCGCATTACCGACGACCGGGAGGAGTTCAGAAAGTTCTTTGAGGGGCTGAGATAAAGAGCGGATGACTCTCCCGCACTGAGTCCGGTCATGCCCCTGTCCTCAGGTTGCAAAATCTAGCAGGTTCTGCATACCCCATAAATACCCGTCAATGTCCTTGACACGATATCGTCATAGAATATAATCGAGCGGACACAGACGAGCTCAAAGCGCTCCGCCTTGCGGATCTCAGTCAGAAAAGAACGGACCGATCATATGAGGAAACCCAGCCCGGCACGATCGGGGCGTTTCAGGCGATAGAACGTTCTTTCCGCAAGCAGTTGACGGATCATTCAGAAATGAAAGGGGATACTCTATGATGAAGAAGACGCTCTTGTTCTGTATCTTTGTTCTGGTGTTCGGAAGTACGACAGTATTCGCAGAGACGATCTATCTGAAGAACGGCAAGATACTCCGTGGAAAGATCCTTCAGGAAGATGACAAGACCATTATGGTCGAGACAGGTGATTCGTGGCAAAAGATCGATAGAAGCACGATCGAACTCGTCAGGAAGGATGATGTTCAGCCGGTCCCGCCTGCTCCCCCGGCATCTCAGTCAATCGCGTCCGAAGCCTCTCGACGGAAGGGCTCCGGCGCGTACCTTGGATTCCATATCCCCTATAACATGATCGACGGCGACTTCGACGGCACGACCATGCCAAAGGTCGATTCCGGGATCGGATTCGGACTCATCCTCGGCTACAGCTTCAATCCGCAGTTCGGCATGGAGATCGATTGGGCGGGCAGCGGTCACAACTCAGAAGGAGCGGACATCACTTTCGGTGAGCTCAGCCTGAACATGAAGTTCAGTTTTGTGCCGGAGGGACCGGCCCGTCCTTTCCTGTTCGCCGGGATAGGGACATTCACTCTTGGTGACAGCAGCCTTACGTTCGGAGGCACCGGCTATAATCTCGGATTCGGCGTTGATTTCCAGGTGGGGGACACAAACACGATCGGACTCGCGTTGATCCGCAAGATCATCACCTATGATGAGATAGTGAAGAGCGATACGCCCCTTACCCTGGTCGGTGACCTCAAGGGCGATACCACGTCGATCCGGTTCGATTTTACCCATCACTTTTAAGCTGTTTTTGGTGAAATTGAGGTAAGATTCAATGGCAGTACGGGTACGAAGCTGTATGTTATCGTGCAGGCAGACCCCACATCGGGCTTGACAGAGGATTTCGGCATCGTTACCTATTGACTGTTCATCGTGAGACTACTGCTACACGATGAGCAGTTATGTTTCACCCACGGGATCGCACGACACATTCGAGACGAGAGAAGGACCGGCCGTCGTCGCGCGGATGGACAGCGGCGTGGTCGCGGTGCAAGATTCCCGCATCTTGACGAAGAACTACGGCAGGTCATTCTTACGATCGATCCCCAAGTGCCGCATCACCGACGACCGGGAGGAGTTCAGGAAGTTCTTTGAGGGATTGGGGAAGCGGTAACAACAAAGGACCGGCCAACAGCATCCGGTCCTTTCTCGTTCAACGGCCACGCGGAGGGCCTACGCTGCCTGATGATCAGACCTTTGGAGCCATTGCGATGAGCTGGTCCTCGATCAGCGCGCGGAACAGCGGGACCTTGTACCCGTTCTTCGCCAGGGGTTGCGCATCCTTGAGCGCTGCCTCGGCGGCAGCAGCGGCTGCTGCAGGGTCCAGCTTCCTGCCGACGAGCGCTGCTTCCGCTTTCTGCGATCGCCACGGGACCGGAGCCGCTCCACTCAGCACCACGCGCGCTTCAGCGACCAAGCCCTTGTCGAAGCGCATGGCCAGCGCGACACCGGCGAGCGCGAAGTCCCAGGCCGCGCGGGCCCGCACCTTGCGGTAGGAACTCGCGACGTTGCGGGCGGCTGGCAGGATGACCTCGGTGACTATCTCGCCCTCCGCTAGGACCGTCTCACGGCGGATGTCCGTGGACGGCAGGACGTAGAACTTCTCCAGGGGGACCGCCCTCGTCCCCCGCTTTCCGGCGATATGGACGATCGCACCGAGCGCGATCAGGGCCGGCGCCAGGTCCGAGGGATGGACGATGAAGCATGGCCCGCCGCCGAGGATGCAATGGTACTGGTTCTCCCCCATGACGGCAAAGCATTGCTCCCCGCCCTTGCGCAGGCAGTTGAACTCGCCGCGATAGTACCAGCAGCGCGGCTTCTGGCAGAGGTTCCCGCCGAGCGTTCCCTGGTTCCGGAGCTGCGGGCTTGCTACGTCAGCCGCGGCCTGTGCGAGCGCGGCATAATGCTCCTTGATCGCGCCGTCCCCTGCCACCTGGCTGATCGTCGTCGTTGCCCCGATGCGCATCTTACCGTCGGCGACACCCTTGATCCCCTCCAGCTCCTTCAGCCCGCTGATGCTCACCATCTTTCTGATGTCGAAGACATGGTCGCGCAGGCAGCCGAGCATGTCGGTGCCTCCGGCGTGTAGTCCTGCGCCCTTCGCGGAGAGCTCCTTCACAGCCTCCTTGAGCGTTTTCGGGCGGATGTAGGAAAAGTTGTTCAGCATAACGGACCTCCGTAATAATTGAACGGACGACAGGATCCCGGACCTCGGGAACCCGTGCTCATGATGCTATTTTTTCACCTGGCTGAGCAGGCTGCCCAGCCGCACGGCATCCATGGGTGTTTCCGTCACGCGCACGCCCGTGGCGTGGTACATTGCGTTGGCGATGGCCGCGGCCGTCGGGATGGTGACCGGCTCTCCCAGGCCTTTTGCGCCTGTCGTGTTGGCCAAACTGTCGCCGAGATCCACCGGGATAGACGTCATGTCCGCAGGAACGTCCAGGGCCGTGGGCAGCTTGTAGTCGTGCCAGTTCTTGTTCACCATCTTTCCGGTCTGGCCTTGGTCGAGAACACGCGCCTCGGTCAGGCCGAACCCGATCCCCATGGTAATGCCGCCGAAGACCTGGTTGTCGTAGGTCAGCCGGTCCATCACCCTGCCGCTGTCATGGGCCGCGACGAACCGGAGGACCCTGGCCTCGCCGGTCCGCGTGTTGACCTCAACCTCGCAGAACTGGGCAGCGAAGGGGTTCACCACCTTGCCCTCGGGATTCGGGCCGCGGTAGCCCACGCCTATGATCACGCCGCGCTTCTTGAGCCCCGTTATTGCCGTTATCTTGACCTTCTTCGACGGGTCCTTCTGCGACAAGACCTCGTCGCCGCTGAGCTCAAGGTCCGCTGCGTCGGCCTTCAGGTCCTGCGCAGCCAGATCGAGGAGCTGTTTCTTCACGTCCAGCGCCGCCTCGCGCACGGCCGGCGATTCCGTCGGCACGGTCTTGCTGCCTCCGCTCGGCGTGGCGTACTGGGTCGTACCGGTGTCGGCATTCTCGATCTGGAGCATCTCGGGCCTGATACCGAGCTCTTCGGCGACCACCATGGCCATCACGGTCTTGGTGCCGGTACCGATGTCGCTGGCGCCCATGTTCAGATTAGCGCTGCCGTCGGCAAAGAGCTTCACGATCACCGTGGACGGAGGGTTCCCGCCGCCGGCGACCCAGAGCCCCGCAGCCACACCGACGCCGCGCCGGATGCCGTCCTGACGCACCCCGGACGTTTTGACCCGCGCCTCCTTCCAGCCAAAGGCCGCTGCGCCCTTTTCCAGGCATTCCCGGAGCCCCGTTGTGGTGTAGGCAGGACTGCCCGGCCGGGCCTGGCTCACCGTCGGGATGTTCCTGAGCCGGAGCTCAACGGGATCCATGGCGATCGCCTCGGCGAGCGCGTCCATCATCTGTTCGAGCGCCCAGGCGCACTGCGGATGGCCGGGCGCACGGAAAGGCCGCGCCGGTCCCGCGTTGATGTATACGTCCGTGGTCTCGGTACGGACATTGGGGCAGGTGTAGAGGTCCCGGACCAGCCAGTCCAGCAGCGAGGCACCGCCCGCGGGATAGGCGCCGCTCGCGCCGACGCCGGAGAACTCGATCGCCATGAGCGTGCCGTCCTTCTTCACCCCTGCTTTGAGCCGCATCGTGCCCGGCGGCCGGTTTCCGGCTGCGATGAAGGTCTCCTCGCGCGACAGGAACAGCTTGACCGGCCGGGCGGTCCGCTTCGCGAGCAGGGCCGCGATGACCGTCAGTTTGTCCGCCTGGAGCTTGCTGCCGAAGCCGCCGCCCNNACGCAGCCGTGCAGCTCCATGGGCGTGTGGACCTCGCTCTCGTTCCGGTAGGTCTGCTCAAGCACCACGTCGGCCCCGGCGAAGCCTTTTGCCACATCGCCGCGCTCGTACTTTTCCTTCTTGACCGTGTTGCCGTCCTTGTGCACCCGCACGGCCGACCCGTCGAGCGCCAGCCGCTCGTCCTGCACGAAGGGCAGGATAT
>JAFNGD010000457.1 GCA_017885365.1 Nitrospirota bacterium | reverse complement strand
ATCTGCACGCAAATCAATGACCCGGGGGGATCACCCCCCGGGCTTTTTTAATTAGGGGCAACTATGAAAAAAGCGGTATTGCTATTGGGAATTGTGATGCTGGGTATGATCATATACGGGTGCAACAGCAAGGGGTGCAGCCAGCCTCAAGAGCGCAAGGTCGAGCAGAACGCCGGCCCGAACAGTGACAAGGAGCTTGCGATCAAGTTTCTGCAAGGTATTCAGGAGGGCGATAAAAACAAAATGTACGAGGCAGCGAACCTTACCCCGGACATCGTCAATGACAGCCGGGAGAAGCTCATTCATGCCAAGCAACACAGACTCACTGGGCAGCAGCGCAAGGAGTTTGAACATGCTTTGAGAATATCCGGAGAGATTGACTTTATCGTTTCAAAAATGAGAAAAATGTTCCCGAAATCATCCCGGCGCGAGATCATGCAGACAACAGCGAAAGCATCGACCGATGACGCCAGGCATATCGTCCATCGCGTCAAGATCACTTATCTGAACAAAGATGAAGCAATGCGCGACAAAACAGGCAAGGCTGTCAAGGAAATGGTCGTTCATTTGCACCAGCTGACTCGATCGGTAGGCGGCCGCTCCATACAGGAGATCTCATTTGAAGCCAAGGATTTTGAAAAATTTGCTGATAGGGATTTTGAAGTGTTGTCGTACTTCTGACACCGCGTGTCGATCTTATCCCGGCAGCGTATATTCCGGGCAAGGAGACCCGGTCATTCAAAGAAATGATCAGGCAGCGTGTTTTTCTGGTCAAGATGCGAACTCGGTTGAAAAATCGTATTCATGTGCTCCTGGACCGTCGCCATGTTCCACCTCCCCCCGTTACCGATGTATTTGGAAAACGAGGCACCGCGTATCTGAAGAAGCTGGCGCTTCCGGGTGTAGATGGCGAATTAGAGAAAATCTCGATCTTCTGGAAACATTTGATACCCTGATCACAGAAGCGGAGCACGAAATACAGCGCCTTGTAAAAAATGCCTCGCGGGTGAATCTGCTCAGAACCATTCCCGGTCTTGGATTGATACTCGCTGTTGTTGTGGCTCTAGAAATTGACGACATCAGCCGCTTTGGAGCGGCTCCGAGACTTACCGCTCAAAGTCTATAAGGGAACGCCGAACAAAGAGACTTCCGCCGCTGTTCTCATAATAACTTAGCCTTCGGGGCTCTTTAACAAGGATAGAGAGCGGGGGATCAAACAATTACGACGTGTGGCTTTCGGCCACGGAGAAACGGCTGATCCAAATCTTTATCTGAAGCGGGGATAAGGGAGGAGGATTATTGTCAAAAAAGACTGGCCCCCTTTTTAAAGAAAAGATATTATTGTGGTGTAATTAAAGTGCTATAAAATGCAACATAGTGATGCAAAGTCCTCAGCTCTTCCATAGTCTTTCCATACCACGTTGAGTTTGTAAATGTCGATTTACGCATAAAAAAACCACCTTTTCTTGACAAGCCATGCCAGACTTGCTAATCTTTCTTTACATTGTCTTTTTCATCGCTTGAGGCAGGCAACTTGACGCAGTCAGAACTTGAGAGAGCGGTTGCAGGGAGCGAAGCCCCGTCATGATATTTTCCTGCAGCCGTCACTGGCTGATTGGAAATAAATTGCGGCGATCAAGTCCCATGGCTTTCTTTATCTTCTCCAGCCTGAGTTTAATATGCTTTCCATGCGATTCCCGGGAGCGTACGACATGTGTACACACGAGGGCATGATATGGAACAAAACAGATGATCTCCTGCTTCCATCTCATTCACCTCCGGGGACCATCCTATCACGCAGCCAGTACCGTCCCATGAATGGATCCGTATCGTCATATGCAAACACGTTTTGCATATATTTATTGAAAGGGGGAAACAACAATGGTCAAGGCTTTTGGAAGTAGAAGCAGATACGTTGTATTGTTCACTGTAATGCTGACCCTCTTGTCGCTCCTGCTGTTCGGATGTAAGGGCGACACCGGGCCGGCGGGTCCTCAAGGACCTCCGGGATCTGACGCAACATTCCCGACTGAGTGCAATGGCTGCCATCACCTGAACAGCCAGGCGCTCACCCCGAGCAGCGAGGTCTTCGCTGACGGGCTTGCTGGGTCCGACAAGTCTGTTGCCACGGGCACGACCACGACGGTCACGGCCGTGACGAGCAAACTGCCCGCGGGCGAGACGGCAGTTGCCTACAAATGGTTGCGGACCGGCGGCCTGGCAGCGACCGTTACCACGGCTTCCACGAACCCGACCGCGACCGTGGTCATGCCAGCTGCGCCGAATTACAAGAACCAGCTGGTAACGGCGCTGATGATGCCTGACCGGACCATGGTGGCAGGGGTGAGCAACTTTGCCATGGAAGAGGCTGAAAATGCCGTATTGAAGCTCCTCGTCTACACGGCGAGCGGCAAGGTCTACTGGGACCAGGTCCTGGTGACGGACAGCGCGGCTGCCGCGGCTCTGGCACCCATCGCCACGGTGAGCCCCGGCATCAACAACGTGCCGATCAACCTGCCGGTCCTCTTGGCGACCAAGGCGAGCGTGACCGGCTACAACTGGACCTGCACGGGGCCGGTTGGCGCCGTGACGCTGAACGATGCCACGACCCGGTACCCCTACTTTACGCCTGCCGCGGCAGGTCGCTACACGCTGAATGACAGCGTCAGCGGCGTGAACGTCAATGTCTATGCCGGCACCTGGCGCGGCGCCATCACCGGTGCCGATGCCAGCAACAACGTGACCCCGGACAGCGCCTGCATGGGTTGCCATGACGGTTCCGTGGCCCTGGACAAATTCACGCCCTGGGCAGCGTCAGGCCATTCCCATATCTTCTCGAAGAACCTGAACGCCGGCGGCCACTACGGTCCGTCCTGCTTCGCCTGTCATACCGTCGGAGCCAATACGTCGGCCGCGAACAACGGCTTCGACGACCAGTCCGGCTACGCGGCCTTCATCGCCGACACCACGATGTTCGCTTCGACCGCGGATTCCACCCGGTACTCCCGGATGTGGTCAAGCGCCACCTACTCGGTCCTGGCCAAGGAGAGCAACATCCAGTGTGAGAACTGCCACGGCCCGCAGGTAACCGGTACGGGTACGAACAATTCGCATATGGGTGTAGCAGGTGCGCCACGCGTCAGCCTGTCCTCCGACGTCTGCGGCGCATGCCACGGCGAGCCTATGCGCCACGGCAGGTTCCAGCAGTGGCAGGAGAGCGGCCACGGCCAGTTCGACGTTGCGCAGGCAGAGGGTACGAACGCCAGCTGCGCCGGCTGCCATTCTGCCCAGGGCTTTATGATCTGGGTGAAGCAGCTCCAGGCCGGCAATCCGCTGCGCACTATCCCGTCCGGCTCGATCACCTGGACCGCTGACACGGTGCAGCCGATTACCTGCGCTGTCTGCCACGATCCTCATGCCGAGGGTGTTTCGTCCGGCGAGCCGAACACTGCCACCGTGCGCGTGACCGACAACACGCCCAAGCTTCCCGCCGGCTTCGCAGCCACCGGCGTGGGCCGCGGTGCAATGTGCATCACCTGCCACAACTCGAGGAACGGCGGCAGCGGCACCAATGCCTACCTGCATCAGGACGGCAACTCGGTATTCGGTATCCTGTCGAGCTATAGCGGACCCCATGAGGCAAACCAGGGCGACGTGCTGATGGGCTACAATGCCTATTTCGTGGGCAACGGGATCATGCGTTCGCCCCACTCGCTCATCGTCGACACCTGCGCCAACTGCCATATGGAGCAGACGCCTCCTCCGGCGCTCCTGAGCTACGCCCTGGGCGGCACGAACCACTCGTTCAAGGCGAGCCTGAACATCTGCACGACCTGCCATCCCACGAACGAGGCCCTCGGCCCCATGCTGCAGGCCTCGGTGAAGGGGACCCTGGAGCAGCTCGATACATCCCTCAAGAATGCAATAATCTCCAGGAGCACAGGCACGAATCCGATAGTTCAGGTGACGAGCCTCGGCAGTCGCGGCCGGATATTTGCCGTTCTCCTGGACGGTTCGAAAACGACCGATCCCGAGGGTGATCCCCTCGCCAATTTCCCGGGTCTCGCATTGGCGGATCTCGGGGCGAGCACCTTTGACGCGCTTGCCAAGTCGCTCTGGAACTACTACCTGATCGAGCAGGACCAGAGCTTTGGCATCCACAACCCGGACTTTACGTTCCTGGTCCTGGGCGAGACGCAGCACCAGGTGAACAGCCTCAAGGAGCCGTAAAATCGCATTGACAGCATCGAGTTGATATTGTATACTCCTTTCCAATCCGGCGGGCGCTCCGGCGCCCGCCGGCCTCTTTGTAGTTCATTCTCTCATTTTCCTAAGGAAAGACGTAATCTTCTATGCGATCAAAGAACGTTCTTTTCTGTCTGCTTGTCTGCGTCCTGCTGAGCATTCCCGCATGTAAATCCCAAAAGACGGACGGCACACCAGCAGGCAGTGCTGTCCTGGCGAAGGTGAACGGTGTTGCTATAACGGAAGATGACCTCTACCTGCGGCTCGAGGGCGGCCATGGCGGTAAGCCGACGCCCGAGATGCGGAAGCAGGCCCTGGAGGACCTCATCAACAAGGAACTGCTCTACCAGGAAGGCCTGAAGCTGGGCCTCGACAAGGACGCCAAGTATCAGAACGCCGTGAGAGTCATGGAGATGCGGCTGAAGGACTTCAAGCGCGCCGAGATGTCGCGGCGGGTCGGGAGCACCAGGATAGCGGCCACGGTGAACGTGACCGAAGCGGACGTGGATAAATACATCCAAGAGAACGGGGAGCGGCTCAAATCCGAGTTCCACGTCGGCATGATACGCTTTGCCGACGAGGCTGAGGCAAAGGAGGCGCGCGCCAGGATCCAGGGCGGCGAGACCTTCGAGAGCGTGGCCGGAAAGAAATACCCCCATGCCCCGGCAGGAGCGAAAAAGCAATGGGACCTGGGGTATCTGCCCTGGAACCAGCTGCCGTTCGAGTGGCGGCAGGCGCTCGAAGGGCTCGGGAAGGGCGCGGTAAGCGAAGTCCTGTCCGGGAAGCGGACCGGCGTCACGCTGATCAAGCTCTATGATAAGCGGAAGAACCCCAAGATGGACCCGCAGACAATGCGCGGGGCCATCATGAACCGGCTGCAGGACGAGAAGATCACGGAAGCGTACCAGGACCATCTTCAGAAACTGAAAAAAGAAGCAACGATAACCATATCCGATGAAAGGAGGTAACGAATTGAAGAATGCCAGAGGTAAAAAGCGTGAAAAGGCCAGAGGCCTGGCGATCGGCATGTGCGCGGCTGTTCTCCTCGCGGCGCTGATGTCGGCGCCGGCGGCGGCGACCGCGGCTTCGATGGCCGGTACGTCGAACACCTATCTCCAGTCCCGGGAAGCATCGGACGGCAGCAAGCTCATGCCGCTCTATGAGTATCTCGATTTCAATGTGCAGGACCTGGGGAAAGAGAACATCTCGGTGCATTTCGGCGGCTGGCTCGGGTACGATCTGAAGGACGACTCCTTCGGGAACGACAAAAAGAAGGGCAGTGACATGCAGTACGGCTATGTGAGCTACCGGGCGAAGGAATGGAACTCGGTGGTGAACCTGGGCCGGGTGATGGTTTTCGAGGGTGTGGCCGCGGAGCGTGTGGATGGGATCTATGCGAGAACGGACATCAAGGGCGGGTTTGGGGTCTCCGCCTTTGGCGGAACTCCGGTGGAGACCAATGATACGCCGGTCCCGGGCAACAACACCATCTATGGAGCGCGGGTCTCGCACCAGAGCGCCGGCCTCTATACCATCGGTCTTTCCTACCTCAAGGAGGAAAAGGGCAGCAATACGTTCCGGGAGGAGGAAGGCATCGACCTGTGGTTCCGTCCGCTCAACAAGGTGGAGCTCATGGGCCGGTCCTCCTACAACGCTGAGACCAAGGGCTGGATGGAGAACACGTACTACCTCGTGCTGGGCCCCTTCGACAAGCTGAAGTTCAACACAGAGGCCTCATGGGTCAATTACGGTGACTACTTCGCCGGTGCGACCTCGAACGTATTTAGCATGACGCCGGGAGGTCCGATCGATCCCAGGGAGAAAGTGAGCATCCTGGGAGAAGAGGTCTCGTACGCGATCAACAAGAACTGGACTGCGTCGGTGGACTACAAGAGCTATGCGTACGACATCGCCGGCAGCGCCGGCTACTATGGGGCCAAAGTAACGTTCTTTATGCCCAAATCGTACAGCGCTGGGATCTCGATCCACAGGATGGACGGAGAGACCGACAGGCTCAAATATGACGAATACCGGGTCTACGCATCGAAGAAGATGCACAAACTGGACGTGACCGTCGATCTTCTCGATGTGAAGTACAAAGAGGCCATTAACGACGTGACAAATGCCTATTCGGCAACGCTTGCCGCCGGTTACGAGTTGGCGGCGAATCTGAAACTCGGCCTCGACATCGAATACTCGAAGAACCCGGACTTTAATAAGGATGTCCGGGCGCTTGCCAAAGTGAACTATGCTTTTGACCTTGGGAGCGGAGCCGGCAAGACCAAGGAGGGTAAATAATGAGAACGCTCGCAATCAAACTCCTATTGCTGTTGCTCCTGCCGGTTCTTGTTCTTGCCCTGTACGCACCCGCCGCTACAGCGGGGACTGCCATGAAACATCCGGTGGAGGTGGACGTCCCGGCCCTCTGCAGCCAGTGTCATCAGGACTGGCGGTCGGCCCTGGACCATACCGCGGAGTTCGGCAAGTTCCGGCACCGCTTCATGGCCCAGCAGAACAAGCAGGCTTGCACTGTGTGTCATGTTGAATCGTTCTGCTCCGATTGCCATGCGCACAAGGAATTCCTGAAGCCGAGCGATAAGTTCAAGGATTCACCCGAGCGGGAGCTTCCTCATCGGGGAGACTACCTGAACCAGCATAAGATCGACGGCAAGATCAATCCGACATCGTGCATGAAGTGTCACGGCCGTCAGAACAATGAGAGGTGCAAAACATGTCACAAATAATGACACGAGGAAGGTTCAGCTTCCTGCTTCTCATTGGTCTTGTCATGCTTGCAGGATGCGGTACGCCGAACGATAAGGCCCCGTTTCCGGCAGACACGGGAAAGCATGCGGCAGGGTGGCTGCCGGCGCAGCATTCTGCAGCAGCTGAGGCCGATATCGCCTCATGTAAGGAATGTCATGGGGATGATCTGGCCGGAGGGATCTCGGGAAAAGGCTGCACGGGATGCCATATGGGCGGTCCCACATCCAAGCATCCCACGGACTGGGCAAACTCGATCCAGACCAAGCACGGTACATACGTGGCCGCGAACTCAAGCGATGCTTGCAGGAATATCTATTGCCATGGATCTTCGCTAGAGGGTGTGGCGAACAGCGGGCCTCAGTGCAATGGCACTTGCCACAGCTATCCGTGATGGAACGATTGTGAGATGGTATTAGCCGGAGAGGATGGAAGAGATTTCATCCTCTCTTTTTTTGTCCGTGCCGGCTTGGTGATAGAGCCGGATCATGGACAACGATATTTCGATGACGCGCCGATACGAACGAGGTCGTCAATTCCGATCTCTTTCCGGCGGGCTTCATGAAATTGAAGGTCAGTTCAGGGGATGGGTGTGGGTTTTCGACAAGACCTTCCTGCGGTCCGACCGCATGCTGAAGATCGTTTACTGCTCCTCATCATAGGATGTCCAGGAGCGACGTTTCCGCGAGGGTGTTTGCCTGCTTCTTTCCGGGTCCGGAATGTGTTCCGGGCCTTCTCTTTTGCTAAACGAAGGTAACCGAGAACATTACTAGGAGGCGTGAAGTGAAATATTGTTTAAAGGTCATTTCGCTGTTGTTGCTGATCGTGGTCGCTCTTCATGGAGCGGGCTGTACAAATCTCTCGGGTCCCTCGGACGAAGAGGTGATCAAGGCCGTGAACGATAGTGGAATCCTCAAGGGAGGCGGTTTTACCGTTGTCGAGCCGATTGTGATCTTGGAAAAAAGCAGGTGGGAAACCGAGGGTTCGTGGCCTGTCACGCTTAAGTTGACGATGACCATGGTGAAGGGCGATGGACAAACAGTCACGATTGTAACAACACCAAAGTTCAAAATTCACAAATCCAAGGATAGTACAGGCAAAACTGTTTGGACTGCGAAACTAGGTGCATAATCTGTTATAATCGTGTAACATTTAAAAAAGGCAAGTTCGAGAGAAGTAACGGATATTGCGTCGTTTTCAGGTAGATACGTGCGGCGGAGACATCAATCAGCGTTGACCCGATAGAGATCTATTCATGAAACACTGCATGGTCAGGGATTTATTTACTATATCGTTGCCGGGTAACGTGCTCATTCCGCTGCTGAAATGGCTCGCTGTTGCCTGCATGCTCATCTTTTTCTTATTAATTGATACAGGCAATGTTCTCTCGGCAGCGACAGCTATCCCGAAACAAGGCGCTCCAGGTGAAAGCCCGCCTGCCTCCGCGACCAGCCGGGTGGTC
>JAFNGD010000456.1 GCA_017885365.1 Nitrospirota bacterium | reverse complement strand
CGGCCCGGAAGGGTCGCATCGTCGACCACGGTGATAACCGGCGCCGCGATCTGTTGTCCGATCTTGCCCGAATACACGGAGAGACCCGACTGCGCGAGGTCCGCTTCCAGACCGTGGCCGATGGCCTCGTGGATCATGGTCCCTCCCGCCTCGGATGACAGGACCACCGGCATCCTGCCCGCCGGGGCCTTCCGGGCGGACAGCATCATCACAGCGCGGCGCGCTGCCTTCTCCGCAGCCAGCTCGAGCGGCTCCCTTTCGAACAGTTCCATGCCCGCGAGACCGCCCACGGGTTCGTACCCTGTCTGAATGATCGTTCCATCAGACGCGACCACCTGCACCATGGCCGTAAGATAGTTCCGGGCGTCTTCGTAGAGTCCTCCTTCAGAGGTGGCGATGAGTACTTCCTGGCAGTTTTCCCGGTAGGTCACCATCACCTGGCGAATGCGCGTGTCATACGACCGGGCGACCCGGTTCGCCCGCTTCACCATTTCCACCTTCCGCTCCGGAGCGACCGACCGGGGCGGCTGCCTCACCACACCGAGGGAAGCAGCTAGGTGTGTTCGTGACAGGGAAAGCGTCCGGACCGCTGCCGCATCGCCCCTGCTGACCGCGTGGCCGACCGCATCGGCCAGTTCAAGGAGCGATGATGTCGTGATCTCGTTCGTATAGGCATAGGCCGTCCTCTTGCCGGCGATGACCCGCAGTCCCGCGCCATGTTCTCGGCCGGCGATGACCTTTTCCAGGCGGTCGTCCTCGCACAGAATGGCGAGCGGTGAAGCCTTCTCCAGGAACAGGTCGGCATATTCTCCGCCGTTCTTCAGGGCCCTGCGCAGCACCGCATGGGCATCAAATCCAATGGACACTCGGACCTCCCATTCTTCCGGCAATGCCGGAGGACGACCCCGACAGGACGTTCTGGCGTGACTTTCCCTTCTGCAAGCTGCAGGCATCGTAGATCCTCAGGCAGGTCTGACGCTCGCTAACCACGTAGCAAGCCCTTGGGAATGCACAGCAGCTTGATCCTGACGAACGTTCGGGTGGTCATATTACTCCATAACCGGATCATTTACAATATATTCACGGAAAGACCATCCTGAAAGCATGCGACAAATAATAGCACACCATAAAATATTGACTTTACACGTTTCACTTGACAAACACCTCCAATGACGATAATATTTTTTAAAAGAGAGGAATAATTATGGATCATAAAAAGGTAAAGATATTGATCGCCGACGATAACCAAAACATCCGGGACGCACTTACCTACCTTCTCGAGGATGAAGGATATGATCTCCTTCTCGCCAAGGACGGCGCCGAAGCGCTGCAGAAAGTCCGTGATCTCCGGCCCGACATCCTCTTCCTGGACATCATGATGCCGGAGATCAACGGTTATGATGTCTGCCGGACCATCAAGGCCGACCCCCTGTTGAAGGACACTTATGTCATCATGCTGACGGCCAAAGGGCAGGTTGCGGAGCAGGAGCGCGGGAAGGAAGTCGGCGCCAACGAATACATCGTCAAGCCGTTCAGCCCCATGGAGATCCTCGCAAAGGTAAAGAGCATCTTCCGCAACTGATTTCCCTATGCTGAATAACGCCACGACACTGACGGCCCGAGAGGCGTTCGAGAAAGGTTCCGCTCTGGCAGAGCAGGGGAGCTACGAGCAGGCCATCATAGAGCTGCAGAACGCCGAGGTAATGTTCCGGCAGATCGATGTTAAAGGTCACCCCTTCACCATTCCTCTCGCGAACGGAGTTTCGGGTCTGGCGAACACCCTTGTCCTTACCGGTCGCTGTCATCAGAAGCTCGGCAACTATCAAAAAGCTGTCCAGTACTTCGAGTCCAGTTTCATCAATTCCAAGTTCGAAAAAAAGTGGCATTTTAGAAAATTTTCCAAAAGCATCGACGAGAACCTGCTCGCCTGTTATGATAAAATGCTTTCCTTGAACCTGTTGGACAGGACCGCGGACATTCTCAAGAGCGATCCTGAGATCAACACGGTTTACCAGTTCCCCTTTTCGCTCGACAAGGACGCCACTATCCTCGCTAGGCTCTTCGAACTCTCCCCGGAACGATACAGGAACTACCAGAATTTCTACCGTAGGACAAAAGAGAAGGACGCCGAGATCAGAAAACGCGAAAAGAAGTCCGATGAAGCCAGCATGAGAAAGCTCAGCTTCCTCATCTGGAGCATCCTCATCATCATCTGGGCCATCTATGGAACGGTCGTGATCGATGCCCTGGTGAGACAGCAATGACGCCGCGGAGGTGCGGATGAACCCCGAGGAAATAAAAAAATATTCCTCTGAACTGATGACCATGCTCATCAACGGCGCCATCGGGCTCAACACGGTTCAGGGCATCGAGCTCGGCTTTTTTGATTGGATACCGCTCAATAAATCCATCTCCTCCCAGGAGCTGTCAGGCCAGCTGGGATATGACATCACGAAGGTCGAACGTTGGCTGCGCTTCGCGCTCACCTACGGATATATCAGCAGGTCGGGCGACGGATATTCACTGACCGCCAAGGGCGCGCTCCTGCGCCGGGGCACTCCCAGCCCCGACCTGCTCGGACTGCACCACATGTTCAGCTACTTTACCAAGGCCGTTCAGTATTCCAAGGACGCCTATCAGAAAGGCGTCGGCCTTGACAGCATCACGCAGGGCAAGATCAGCCGTGATTATATCCCCCGTGTCGCTTCCCACCTTTCCAAGGCCTCTGCGGAATTCTTCAAGTGGTCTGGACTTTCGACCGGCCATACCATCCTCGATCTCGGCTGCGGCGACGGTTCCGTGCTCCGGGAGATCGTGAAGACCTGTCCCGGCGTCAGCGCGACGGGAATCGACATGAACGTCCATACCGTCGAGCAGGGGAAGCGCAAGGACTCGGAGGCAGGTCTTCAGGACCAGATCGAGCTTCAGGTCGGCGACGTCACGGACATGACGCGTTTTTCGGACAATGCGTTCGACTGGGTGTATGCGTTCAACGTGTTCCATTTTCTTCCCATCGTGAAACGCGAAAAGTTCATCAGGGACATGATCCGGATCTCCCGCTACGGGATCTTCTTTAACCAGGTGGTCGCGAACAATATCCAGACGATCTCCGTGGACGTACTGCTGTCGACGCTGTTCACGGATTTCACCGGCTTCTTCAGCGAGGCTGAAGCCGACGACCTGATCAGGAAGGTCAGCGCCCAGCACCACACGTTCCTGCCGGTCATCCAGGGAGAATCTCGGCTGGCGGTCATCTACACCTCAAAGAACGATATCCCGCTGCACCGCATCACGAACTTCTCTGAGGCAGACACATCAAAACTGGCTTCGGTGAACATTAAAACGGCAAAGGCGCTGCTTACGTGCGACCCGCAAGCACTTACGGGGCTCACGCTTAATCACGACGCGTTGCGCAAGTTCGCGGTCAAAGCACTGTTCCCCTGATACGAACATAAACCCATGGAACTCAATGTCTCAAAAAAGATTATCTACAGCGAACTGGTCATTATCGCTGTCATCTTCTCCACCTTGATCCCTTACATCCTGGTGAGCATGCAGTTCTCGACGGCCCACCTTTTCCACTACCTCTTCATCACGATCGTTATTCTCGCCCCGATCGGAATCTTCTCAGCCTACTATTTCATGGAGAGATGGGAATGCCGGCCCATCGAAATGCTTTCGTTCTATCTGAAACGCCGGCTGCACCCCCCGGATGACGTCATGGCCGAAGCACGAACGAGGGCGCTGAACCTGCCTATCGTTCACGCCGCTACGGTCCTCATTCGCTACGAGCTCGTGACCCTCTTCGACTGCCTCTACATGGGGACTGTTGGCGGACTTCCGCTGAAAGAGAACATCAAGCTCGGATTGTATGCCGGCATCGGGCTGGCATTCTTCCCCATCTTCTCCTTCTTCCTTACGGAACGTCTCTTGTATCCCGTTCGCCAGTTCCTCGCGGAAAAGACCAGGAACATCATCATTGATGAGACCAAGGTGATCCACATCAATACGCGTACGCGGCTCATGTCCATTCTCCTGGCTACCGTTACCGCCCCCCTGATCGCCTTGGGTGTCCTGATGTACCGGCGGGTAAGCATGGAGCTCAGTTCCCTGCTGTTCGCGTTCTCGCCGAACCAGCCCATCATGAACCAGCTCTTCAACCTGATGTTCCTGGTCATCATTACCACGCTCATTCTGACCTCGGGAATCGGTATCCTGCTCGCGACGAGCATCTCGAACCCGCTCGGGCACATGGTCAGCGTCATACGACGTCTGGAAAAGGGCGACCTCAAGGCGCGGTCCAACCTTATTTCGAACGACGAAATCGGCGTTCTGTCGCTGAGCTTCGACAAAATGGCGCAGGAGATCGAGAAGAACCGGGTCGAATTGGAGGACCTGAATCGGAACCTCGAGTTCCGCGTTGCCGAAAAGACGGAGAACCTGACCAAAGCCTATGAGCGGCTCCAGCTCTCGAACCAGAACCTCGCCGTTGCGAACCGAGAGCTCGAGCTTGCGAACAAGAAACTGAAGGAGCTCGATCAGCTCAAATCAGACTTTATCTCGGTCGTGTCCCATGAATTGAGGACGCCGCTCACTTCCATCAAGGCGTTCACCGAACTGATCCTCATCAAACCCCGCATGACCGCCGAGAAGCGGAGCCGGTTCCTTTCCATCATCAACAATGAAACGGACCGCCTCGCCCGGCTGATCAACGACATTCTTGACCTCACCAAGATCGAAGCCGGCAAGCTGAGCTGGCACGTCACCCAGGTCTCTCTCCCCGAGGTCATCAGGACCTCGGTGACCAACATCCAGTCCCTTGCCGACAACAAAAGCCTTATCATGGAACTCGACATGCCTGACCCCCTGCCCCGCCTCTATGGTGACCGTGACCGTCTCGTACAGGTCATTACCAATATCCTCTCCAATGCGATCAAATTCACGCCCGACGGAGGAAGGATTTCGATCGAGGCCTCGTACGAGGAACAGCCTCGAAGGCAGATCATGGTGCATATCACGGACACCGGCGTCGGCATCCCTCACAAGCACCTGGACTCGATCTTCGAAAAGTTCCGCCGCTCCGGCGATGCGCTGACCAATATTAGTGAAGGGACCGGCCTCGGTCTTGCCATCACCAAACAGATCGTGGAATACCACGGCGGCCGTATCTGGGCGGAGAGCACCCCAGGCAGCGGGTCTACGTTCTCCTTCACCCTCCCGCTGGACAAGGTCTGGAAGATCGAGGGCGACCACCTGATGACCGCGATGGACCTGTGACCGCCAGCATCCCTGGCGCACGCGCTTTTTTTCCCTGCTTAATCCCGCACCGTCAGCGGCCTATACTCGTGTCCGTTCGTATCGGACGTTCCCCGGAGGCTGTCAATGAAGAGATTGATCTGCTGGCTGACCGCTGCCCTGCTTTTCCCGTTCCTCCTGTCACCGGAATCCTACGCCTCCGGCTTCCGGCTCCCGGACCAGAGCGCATCGGCCATGGGAATGGCGGGCGCCTTCGTCGGGCAGGCCGACGACGCCACGGCGGTCTGGTACAATCCTGCCGGCATCACGCAGCTCCCCGGCACGCGGCTCGCCGCCGGCGTCACTTCCATCACTCCAACGATGGAGCACGATACACCAATTGCCACCACCGAGACCACGGAGCGGGAGCTCTTCGTCCCCCCGCACTTCTACCTTACCCACCGAGTATCAAAAGAACTCGCCCTCGGCATCAGCGTCAACAGTCCCTTCGGCCTTTCGACGACCTGGTCCGACTCCAGCTCCGTCCGCTATGTCACGACTTTTTCCGAGGTCAAGACCATCGAGGTGAACCCGTCAGCCGCGTATCAGTTCACCGACCGGTTCTCCGCGGCGTTCGGCATCGCCTATCTCCAGCTCAAAGCGACGATGGAGAAAGCTCTCCCCGTCGCCCCCGGCGTCGATGCTAAGTTCACCCTGAAAGGCGACGGCAGTGGTTGGGGATTCAATGCAGCCATGCTGTTCAAGGCCACGGATGCCGCACAGATCGGCCTTACCTACCGCAGCCGAATCAAGATCAACCTCGACGGCACTGCCGACGCAGGGGTACCGCTCAGCGTTTCCAATCCCGGGAAGACGGATATCACGCTTCCCGATATCATCCAGGCCGGCGTCTCCTACAAGGCAACCGACTCGCTCACGCTGAACGCCGATCTGGAATACACACTTTGGTCGACCTACGACCGCCTCGTCGTCACATCGAACACCATTGCTGTGTTGACAGGGGGTGCTACCGACACGCAGACGTCGGAAAAAAAGTGGGAGAACGCCTTCTGCCTCCGGCTCGGCGGACAATACCGGATGAACGACCACTGGAAGCTGCGCGCCGGATACGTGTATGATCAGAACCCCGTACCGGAGAACCATTTCGACACAGCCGTGCCTGATGCGGACCGCCAGGGAATTACGATCGGCGCTGGGTATTCCTCCGGAAAAATAACCGTCGACGTCGCCTACATGTATCTGAAATTCATGAACAGAACCATCAAGAACAGCCTCGCCGACGACGGGACCCTCACCCCGGATGCCTTGAACGGCACCTACCGCTCCGAGGCCCAGCTCACCGCGATCACCATAGGGTATGCGTTCTAGAACGTGATCGATCCCTCTCCTTATCTGCGACCGTAGCGGGAGAGGATGTTCTCCTGACCATCGTCGTCCAATCTGCACACGGGCTTTCCATCTAATCCCTTGACATCACTCATGTTTTGGAAGTAAAGTAACCCATGCTACGCTTCCTCCGGACCCTCCGGGAACACGGGCTCCTGACGCCCGCGCGGATCATCTTCGTCTTCCTGGTCGTCATTTCGGTCATCATCATCCTCGGTCAATTCTTCCATCAATCGCTGCAGGACGCCATGGCCGAACAGTTCAACCGGCAGCAGCTCCTCCTCGCCCAGCAGGTCGCCATCAACGTAGAAAGTTTCGTCGATCACGTGTACAAGGACATCAACGTCATCTCGCGGCTCCCCGACGTGCTCCGGGTCAACCAGAGCGCCCAGGCGCGGTCCGTTGTCGAAGGGATCCACTTTCACCTCGAGAGCGACATCCTTGCCACCATCCGCATCCTGGACCGCCGGGGAACGGTCCTTTACGACAGCGCGGCTCCCGGCCGTGAGGGTGGCCGCCTCGCATCGACGGACTATTTCCGGAAGGCATCCTCGCTCCGCAGGAACGAAAAGCTCATTACCGACCTTCTCCCCGCCTCCGACGAGAAGACTCTGTCAAAGCAGTTCATTATCGCGGTTCCGATCTTCCCAGCGCAGCATGGCGGGCGGATGCCGGAGTTCAGCGGCGTTGTCCTGGCCGTCCTGTCGCTGGACGGTATCACGCAGAAGTTCCTCGCGCCCGTCAAATCAGGGACCCGCGGGTATGCGTGGATGATGGACAGCGAGGGGACCCTCCTCTACCATCCCAACCAGCCCCAGATGGTCGGTAAGAACCTCTATCACACCGACCAATCGTGTTTTACCTGCCACCGCTCCTTTGACACTGAGAAGAAGATGATCGAGGGAAAGGCCGACACCTTCGGACATTACGACGCGCCGGGGGGGGAGAACAAGCTGACCGCCTTCTACAAACTTCCTGTGGGAAGCAAGGCCTGGCTCGTAGTGGTGTCCGCGCCGTACAGCGACGTCATCGCCTTGATGAGCAAGAGCCGGTTCCTCTACACGTCGCTGATCATCTCCCTCTTCATCGTCACCCTGGCCGCTGCGGGCATCCTGATCATCATCAATCGCCAGAAGATCATCGCCGAGGAGAAGGCGACCGCCCTCGAGAGCCAGCGGCGGCTTGAACAGGAGATCGTCATCTCCAAAAACTATCTTGAGAACATCATCGAGAACACCAAGACGAACCTCATGGTCCTGGACCGCGACCTCAATGTGAAGACCGTCAATACGGCCCAGGCCAAAACGCTCGGCAGGCCCAAGGAGGA
>JAFNGD010000455.1 GCA_017885365.1 Nitrospirota bacterium | reverse complement strand
CTTGCTGCAGGGAGCTTCAATATGCTCCGAAGCCTTCCGTCAGCCGATCGTCTGCGCTTTCAACTGAACAGCAGGAACAGCAGCAGCGTTACACCCGCTCCCAGAGATGCGCCGGCGACCACTTCCCGCGGTTTGTGAACACCCGACGACCATCTGCTCCAGCTCACCATAGCGGCAAGAATGAACGTCAGCGCGACCGTGGGCAACGAGCCGGAAAGGTAGATGGTCGCGACCCAGATCGAGAACGATACCGCAGCGTGACCGCTCGGCATCCCCCCCCGGAGCGGTTCACCAGTGCCCAGGACGGCCTTGATAAAGACCACCGCAATGACAACGACAGCGAGGGACACAAAGGCAATGACATCATGGGGCGCCTTGCGGAGCTGCCAGAGTCCCTGCTCCCATGCTTCGCGAAATGCAGGATACAGGATCAGATAGGCCAGGGTCAGCGCCCCGATGGAGGCCACCAGAACGACGCCGGCGGCGATGTCCTTGGCGATCTTCGCCTTCGGATGATACTCCTCGGCGATCATATCCACGGCAACTTCGAGGGCCGTGTTCAGCATCTCGGTGACCAGGACCAGGACGATGGCCATGGACAACAGAATGAAGTCGGTCCGCGTGACGTTCACTGCCAGGCCCGCCAGGAGCACGCCGAGCGCCGCCACCAGGTGATACCGCATGTGGCGCTGCGTCTTGACGGAGTAGATGATGCCTTCGATGGCGACGTTCGCCTTGTCGAGCCAGCGTGTTGGTTTCACCGTTGAAGCGTCCTCCGCAGGCGTCGTTCGCGCGCCTCCATCCGCCGTGCCTCGACCCCGCCCCGCTCATGGTCGTACCCCAGGAGGTGCAGGAAGCCGTGCACCAGCAGCCGGTCGATCTCATCGGGGAGGGCTTCGCCGGCTGCCCGCGCCTGTCGCGCCGCAGCGGGAACGGAGATAACGATATCCCCCAGAAGATGGTGTTGGACGCGGGAAAACTTCCCTTCCCTCAGCGGGAACGAGAGCACGTCGGTGGTTCGGTCCTTGCCCCGATACCGCCTGTTGAGCGTGCGCATAGCCCGGTCGCCGATCAGCAGAACGCTGATCTCGGCATCAGGCAGCCTTTCGGAGGCCATGAGCATCCGCAGGCTAGCCCGTATGCGTGCTGCCGGCGGGCTTTGCTTCTTCAGCGTGCTTTTTATCAGGATGGTCACTGCGCTTTTTCGCTCCGGCGAACTCCACACCGGGATAATCGATGCGGTGATGGAAGATCCCGTTCAGGATCATGTTGAAGCTTTTCGAGATCTCCCGCAGGTCCTTGAGCGTAAGGTCGCACATGCTGAGCTGATCGTCGAGGAAGATGCGGGTAATGACGCTGTTGGTAAGGCCCTGGATCCGCTGGGGTGTAGGTTCCACCAGCGTGCGCGAGGCGGCTTCGACCGCATCGGCCAGCATGACGATTGCGGCGACCTTGGTCCGCGGGCGGGGTCCGGGGTAGCGGAAATCCTGCTCGGCCACGAGCCCGACGGGCTGCTGCTCCTTGGCCTTCTGGTAGAAATAGGTGATCAGGGAATTGCCGTGGTGCTGCCGTATGATGTCCACGATGGCCGAGGGCAGCTTCTGCTGCTTCGCCATCTCCGCCCCTTCCCTGACATGGGACGTGATGATGAGGCTGCTCATCGAGGGGCTCAGACGGTCATGCTTGTTCTCGTCTAACCGCTGGTTCTCAATGAAGTACTCGGGCTTCTGCACCTTTCCGATGTCGTGGTAGTAGGACCCCACCCTCGCCAGGAGCGGGTTCTCGTTGATGGCCTCGGCCGCGGCCTCTGCAAGGTTGCCGATGACGATGCTATGGTGGTACGTCCCCGGGCTCTTGTACACCAGTTCCTTGAGCAGCGGCTGATTCGGGTCCAGGAGTTCCAGGAGTTTGATGTCCGTGGCGATATCGAACACGGCCTCGAAGAACGGCAGGGTCACGGTGACGATGGTCGCCGTCAGGGCCGCACCGAGGAAACCGGCGCCCAGGTCGAAGAGGCCCCGACCAATCAACTGGCCGTGATAAAGGTCGATGCCGATGATGGCGACGAAACTCACGAGCGCGGTCATGCCCCCGGCCCGGATCACCGCCGTCCGCTTCTTGCACCGGATGACGTGCAGGGCCGCCATGATGCTGGTGGTGAAATAGAAGAGTGGCATGAAGGGATCGCCCGGAAAGACCATGCCCATGAGCAGGCTCACGATGAAGGAGAACGCCAGCGCCAGATGGAAATCCAGGAGCAGGCTCACCAGCATGGCACCTGATGCCACGGGGAGAGCGAAGCCGACGGTGGCGGCATCGAGCGTGAAGGCGTCGGCGATGAGCAGCATGATGGTTCGGGAGAACTGGGATACGATGACCGTGACGACGAGCAGGAACGCCAGGAGGATGATCTTCCGTCGGTCGCCGGCGAGAGCGGGGCGGTACCGCTTGACGTCGCGGTAGAACAGGTAGAATACGAGAATGATGAGGAGCGTCAGGCCAGCGTACGCGTACAACCGGTTCCCGATGCCCTCACGCCTGCCCATTTCGGCGATGATCGCCGCCGATCTGTCCGTTATCCTTTTCCCCGCTGCAGCGATCACCTCGCCGCGGTTGACGCGAACGAAGAGCAGCGTCTGGTCCGGACCTTCATACTCGACGTACAGGGTAGCCGGCGCGATGATGTCCTTGGGAGCAATATCGCCGGTCTTCAAATGAGGAACGCGCGGCAGGAGTACGAAGGCCAGAAGCAGTGCGGTGATCAGGGCTATCGAATAGATCAGCAATCGGGGCTTCCGCGGGACGCCGGGAGCCCCTTCCTCCCGCTCCTGGTCCGGCAGCGATGTCTTGGGCAGGAGCCTTGACGTGGTCTCATTCCTGCCGGTCATGCAGCCCCTCGTGTCGTTCATACGCTTTGATGATCTGCTGCACCAGCTTGTGGCGCACGACGTCCTTATGCGTGAAATAGACGAACAGGATCCCTTCGATGCCCTCGATGATCTTCTGGGCCTCAATGAGGCCGGAGCTCCTGCCTCCCGGCAGGTCGATCTGCGTGACATCGCCCGTGATGACGGTCTTGGAGTTGAAGCCCAGACGGGTCAGGAACATCTTCATCTGCTCCGATGTGGTATTCTGTGCCTCGTCGAGGATGATGAAGGAATCATTCAGGGTGCGGCCGCGCATGAACGCAAGCGGTGCGATCTCGATGTCACCGCGTTCCACAAGCTTGTTGGCCTTTTCGGTCTCGATCATGTCGTAGAGCGCGTCATAGAGCGGCCGGAGGTAGGGATTGACCTTTTCGGCGAGGTCGCCGGGCAGGAACCCGAGTTTCTCCCCGGCCTCGACGGCCGGACGGACGAGGATGATCCTGCTCACCTCTCGCCTGAGGAGCGCTGACACGGCCATGGCCATGGCGAGATAGGTCTTGCCGGTCCCTGCCGGTCCGATGCCGAAGACGATATCGTGCTTTTTGATCGCCTCGATGTATTTCCGCTGGGTTTCGTTCTTGGCAGCAACCTGGCGCTTCCGCTGGGATACGGGGATGGTCTCCTGGAATATCTCCTTGAGGGACACCGAGGGATCTGCGGAAAAAGCGCGGATGGCTGAGCTCACGTCCTCTTTATGGGTGATGACGTTCTCGGCGATCATGGCGGACAGCTGTTTGAACAGCCGTTCAACCCTTGCTACGGCCTTCTCTTCCCCTTCGATCAATACCTTGCTGCCGCGGGCGCTCACCTGCACGCCGTATATCTCCTCGATGAGCCGGAGGTTCCTGTCCAGTTCCCCGAAAAGACTGGGGACCGTATCCTCGTTCGCTACAATGAACTGTGCTGCAGACGTTTTCATCAGCTGTTCGGACACCTGAGGTCCATTCCTTTACTATCGGGAATCCAGAGGCGAGCGCAGTCCCCGCAGCCTGCCGGGGTCAGCGAGCGATCAGGATAAATATGCTCCCCTGAGGATCGAAGATTCGCAGCAGCGTGCTTCAGGGATCTGGAACATCTTAACATCAGCCCCAGACAATGTCAATAAACCCCCTGTTCCGGCACGCGCTATTCCACGGTCCGGGCGAGGGTCAGCACCGTAACGGACGCGGCTCCGGCTTCCTTCAACACCTTCGCGCACTCATTCATGGTCGCGCCGGTCGTAAAGACATCGTCGATCAGCAGGATCCGCTTGTCCTGGACCTCTGAGGTGCGGACGAGACCGAAGGCGCCTTTCACGTTCTCCCTACGTTCACGGCCCGAGAGCTCCACCTGCGGCCTCGTGCTGCGGAGCCGCATGAGGTTATCATAGAGCAACGGCACCGAGAAGCGCTCGCTGATGCCGTAGGCGAGGATCAAGGCCTGATTAAAACCGCGGTGACGGAGCCTCTTTCTATGGAGCGGCACCGGCATTGCCAGGTCCAGATGTGCGGTCATCCTCACCTGCTCCGCCATCCACGCAGCGAGGGGCTTCCCCAGGGACCTGACCGGCCGGTACTTGTACACGTGGATCGCCTCCCGGAGCGGGCCCTCGAACAGACCGGCCGCGAGCGCCTGGTCAAAATGGGGAGGGCGCGTCCTGCAGGTCAGACATTCATGCTCCGGACTGTGGGTAAGGGACTCGGGCGAACCGAAGGGCCTGCCGCAAGAGGGGCAGACCGGTGGCGGGACCGGTGAGAGCTCCGACCAGCACTGGCTGCAGAAACAAGGTACACCGGAATCTGCCACGGGATCGCGGCAGAAGGAGCACGGTGCGGGGAGGAGAAGGTCGAGAGCACGCCTGAAAAGACTCATGATCGATGGGTGTTGCTTCCAGACATCCAATCCTAACAAGAAGTCAAACCACGGGATCCATGCCTGCCTGGCCTGCTATCGTATAGCCGGCCATCGATCGGGACGGGGAACATGCTGATCGCCGCCTACGTGATGAGGCACGTGCCGGTCATTTCCTTCGGCTGCTCAATACCCATGGACCGGAGCACGGTCGGAGCCACGTCCGCCAGGCAACCGCCGTCCCTGAGCATAACCTTCTCGCCCACCAGGATGAACGGCACCGGGTCGGTGGTATGTGCAGTGTGAGGCTGGCCAGTCCCTGTGTCCGTCATCACCTCAAGGTTGCCATGGTCGGCGGTGATCATCACGGTCGAGCCCGTATCCTGGGCAGCCTTCAGCACCCTGCCGAGACACTCATCGATCACCTCGACGGCCTTTACCGCCGCTGCGAGGATCCCCGTGTGGCCGACCATGTCGGGGTTGGCATAGTTCACCAGGATGAACCGGTATTGCCGCGAGAGGATGCGCTTGACCAGTTCATCCGTCACCTCCCGCGCGCTCATTTCCGGCTTCAGGTCATAGGTCGCAACATCCCGGGGTGACGGGACCAGGACCCGGTCCTCAAGTGGGAACGGCTGTTCTTCACCGCCGTTAAAGAAGAACGTGACATGGGCGTACTTCTCCGTTTCAGCGATGCGGAGCTGCCGCGCTCCCTGGCCGCTCACCACTTCACCCAGGATGTGCGTGAGCCGCATCGGGGGATATGCCACCGGAAGGTTGAAGGTCTCGTCATAGGTCGTGAGGCAGACGAAAGCGCCGAGCTTCGGGAACATGCGGCGCGTGAATCCGTCAAAGCCCGGGTCCGTCAGTGTCCGCGTGATCTCCCGAGCGCGGTCGGAGCGGAAGTTGCAGAAGATGGCCACGTCACCATCCCGCATGACGCCCAGGGGCGCGTTGTTCTGGTGGTCAAGAATGACCGTGGGAAGCACGAACTCGTCTGTCCGCTTGTGCTCATAGCTGTCCTTGACGGCCTCTTCGGCGGAGAATTTCCGGATGCCCTCTCCTGCGGTCAGCGCCTCATGCGCCTTCTGAACGCGTTCCCACCGCTTGTCGCGGTCCATGGCATAATACCTGCCGGAGACCGTTGCGATCCTGCCGATGCCGATCCTGGCGAGATGCTGTTCAAGCCGTCTGATGTACCCCAGGGCACTGGAGGGAGGCGTGTCCCGCCCGTCGAGGAACGCGTGAAAAAAGACGCGGGAGAGGCCCTGGGCCTTGGCAAGGTCGAACATGGCGAAGATATGGTCGATGTGGCTGTGCACGCCGCCGTCGGACAGGAGTCCCATGAGGTGGAGCGATGAGTGGTTCTTGTTAGCCGTCTCCATGGCGGAGATCAGCGCAGGGTTCCGGGAAAAGTCCCCGTCCCTGATCGACTTGGTGATACGCGTGATGTCCTGATAAACGATCCGGCCCGCCCCGAGGTTCAGATGCCCAACCTCAGAGTTCCCCATCTGGCCTTCGGGAAGCCCCACGTGTTCCCCCGAAGCCTGCAGCTCGGTATGGGGATGGTCCCGGATCAGGCTGTTATAGATCGGCACACGCGCCACGGCGACAGCATTCCCGTCCTTATGCATATTGATGCCCCATCCATCGAGGACGATGAGGATGACCGGCCTGTTCGCCATGAACGCTCCCTTACAATGAAAGAGCCAGAATGCGGATGTCAGATCCCCACGTCGGCATCCGATCTCTGCCTTCTGGCTTTCTTGATTTTCTATCCGTCTGCCCTGTCAGCTGCTCTTTTCCAGGTTGACGCCAAAGGTGTTCCATTTGCCGCAGTTGGGGCAACGGCCCGACCATCCGGTGGTGCTGAACTGGCAGTTCGAGCAGAAGTACGGTACGATCACCTGCTTCTTGAAGCGCAGGGCCTTTTTGAACTCCGATACAGCGAGCCCCAGCGAACCGCGCCGCAGGTAGATGTTTCCCAGGAGCTTGTGCACGTCGGGATACTCCCGCTC
>JAFNGD010000454.1 GCA_017885365.1 Nitrospirota bacterium | reverse complement strand
CCTTTCGCTCAGCATCCTGGGGCCGCTGAACAGGGCGGATGTTCCGGATTCGGTACTGGAGATCTAGATGCGGTCTGCCGCAGAGACCGCTGGGACCGCAGAGAAGGGCTTCTATCGAACAAGGCTTTTTCCTCGGGTCCTGTGTGCTGCGCGGTGAGACAGGTTATTGCTATGTCCGAAGATCTCATAGTCGAAATCCTGCCGCTTCAAAATTCCGCGGGGCTCCCGGTCCCGCACTATCAGACCGAGCACTCGGCGGGCGTTGACCTCTACGCTGCCGTCGATGATGAGCTCGTGATCGGACCGGGGACCTGGAAGCTCGTCCCCACGGGGATCGCCATCGCTATCCCCGAGGGATACGAGGGCCAGGTCCGGCCCCGCAGCGGACTTGCCCTGAAGCACGGCATCGGCATGCTGAACGGGCCGGGTACCATCGATGCGGACTATCGGGGCGAGATCGGCATCATCCTGTTCAATTTCAGCGACAGGCCGTTCCCGGTGCACCGGGGAGACCGTATCGCCCAGCTGGTCTTTGCGAAGCTCGCGAAGGCGGGTTTCCGGAAGGTCGACGCGCTGAACGAGACCGGCAGGGGCAGCGGCGGCTTCGGGCATACGGGGATCAAGCACCATCAAGATCGATAGTTCACTATTACTTTTCAAGAAGGCGGTGAAGTGTACATGCAACGGATAAGGGAGTCACTGATGGTCGTACTGCTACTGCTGTTCCTGTCCACCCTGGGCTTCGGCCAGGAGATGAAGGTTTCCGAGACGGTCCTGCCGAACGGCCTGAAGGTCCTGCTCAAGGAAGAGCACAAGTCTCCGGTGGTCACCTTCCAGGTCTGGTACCGGGTCGGGGCGCGGAACGANNAAGCAGTTCTCCCAGGTCGTGCAGCGGAACGGCGGCAATGACAACGCCTTCACGAGCAAGGACTATACAGCGTACTTCGAGAACTTTGCGGCCGACCGCATCGAGATAGCCATGGACCTCGAGTCTGACCGCATGCAGAACCTTCTGCTGGACCCCAAGGACTTCCTTTCCGAAAGGGACGTGGTGAAGGAAGAACGCCGGATGCGGTACGAGGACGACCCCACGCAGACCATGGTCGAGCAGATGATGGCAACGGCGTTCTCGGCGCATCCGTACCAATGGCCGGTGATCGGCTGGATGGCGGACATCGGCAGTATCACGCGCGACGACCTCGCGAGCCACTACCGGACATACTATGCACCGGACAATGCGACCATCGTCGTGGTAGGCGACTTTGACCCGAAGAAGGTCCTGGCACTCGTGCAGAAATATTTCGGAAACATCCCGCGGGGGCCCGAGGTGCCGAAGGTCGGCGCAGTGGAGCCGAAGCAGCTCGGCGAGAAGCGGGTCACGGTCAAGCAGGAGGCGGAACTGCCGGCGATCTACGCGGGATACAAGGTCCCCACGATAAAGAATCCCGACGCCTACGCCCTGAACGTCCTGCAGGGGATCCTCTCGTCCGGCAGGAGTTCCCGCCTGTACAAGAGCCTGGTCTATGACAAACAGATCGCGCTCTATGCGGGGGGGGATTACGACGATGTTTCGACGGACCCCAACCTCTTTTATGTTTACGCGGGCGTAATGCCGGGCAGGACCACCGACGAGGTGGAGAAGGCGATCTACGCAGAGATCGAACGGTTCAAGAGCGAGCCCGTTACGGACGAGGAGCTCCAGAAGGCGAAGAACCAGGCCGAGGCGAGTTTCATCATGGCGCAGGACTCGGTGTTCTACCAGGCCATGCTGCTGGGGCAGTTCGAGACCGTCGCCGAATGGCGCCTGCTCGGCAAGTATCTCGATGGGGTCCGGGCGGTTACGAAGGACGATGTACAGCGAGTGGCGAAACAGTATTTCACCGACGAGAACCGGACGGTCGGCATCCTGGTGCCGGTCAAAAAGCAATGACCGGTCGACGCGGGGACGGGGAGACGCGGAGAAATACATTTCGGAAAGCGGAGCGTGGTATGCGGAATAACATTCGGCTCATAAGAAAGGCCATTCTCGTTGCAGCGATCATTGTGCTAGCAATCATGCCAACCTTGGCGCAGGCTGACGGGACGCTGGGCAAGCGGATCGTTCTGAAGAACGGCATGGTGCTGCTGCTCGCCGAGAAACATGAGATCCCCATGGTGACCGTGAGCATGGCCATCAAGGCAGGGGGCGTTGTAGAACCTCCGACAAAGCCCGGTCTGGCGTCGCTCACGGCATCGCTCCTCACGCAGGGAACGACGAAACGCACGGCGAACCAGATCAGCCGGGAGATCGATTTCGTCGGCGGTTCGCTCTCGGTCTCCGGCGGCGATGACTATGCATCGGCAAGCCTCCGCGTCCTGAAGAAGGACCTCCGGACGGGACTCGACCTGCTGGCCGACGTTCTCATGCATCCCCTGTTCGACCAGAAAGAGATCGACCGGAAGGTCAAGGAGACCCTGGCCTCGATCCAGCGCCAGAAGGAGGAGCCCGACGTCATCGCCGGGGAGGCATTTACCAAGGCGGTCTTCGGCGGCCACCCCTACGGCAAGACGAACGACGATGTGGCCGCTTACCTTCCGAAGCTCGTCCGGCAGGACATGGTCGATTTCTATTCACGGCGCTACGGCCCCAATGACGCCATCATCGCCGTGGTGGGGGACGTTGCCGAAAAGGAGATCGTGCCCCTATTGAACGAGTATTTCAAAGGCTGGAATCCGGCGGAGAAATCTACTCCGTCGCACAGCGCACCCCCGGAGATCGGAGCGGTCGTCGTCAGGAAACTTGACAAGAAGATCACGCAGGCCAATATTGCCATGGGGCATCTGGGCATCAGCCGCGAGAACCCGGACTATTATGCTGTCATGATCATGAACTACATCCTCGGCGGGGGAGGCTTCTCGTCGCGGCTCATGGACAACATCCGGGACAACCGGGGCCTGGCTTACGACGTGCACAGCTCGTTCTCGGCGCAGAAGGAACCGGGGTCCTTCCGGGTCTGGGTACAGACGAAGAACGAATCGGCCAACCAGGCCATCGAGGAGATCTTCAAGGAGCTGAAAAGGATCAGGACGGAACCGGTATCGGAGAAAGAGCTTGCCGACGCAAAGGCCTATCTCACCGGGAGCTTTCCGCTGCGCATGGACACCTCCGCGAAGATCGCCGGGATGATGACCTCGGTGGAGATCTACAACCTCGGCCTCGACTACCCGCAGAAATATCCCAAGCTCATCAATGCCGTGACGCGCGAGGACATCCTCCGCGTGGCGAAGAAATACCTCGACCCGGACAAGATCATTATTGTGGTCCTGGGAGACCAGGAAAAAATACAACTCAAGTACTGAATCGCACGGAGACAGGAGTCAGGATTCAGGAGCCAGGAGAACTGCACAAACTGCTTACTTCCGGCTCCTGACTTCTGGCTCCTGGCTTCTGAATCCTATGCCCTCACTCATCAAGGTCCTTCCAGAAAATCTCATCAACAAAATCGCCGCCGGAGAGGTGGTGGAGCGACCGGCATCCGTTGTCAAGGAGCTCATCGAGAATGCCATCGATGCCGGCGCCGGGGAGATTTTCGTCGAAATAGAACAGTCAGGAAGGCGCCTGATCGCCGTTTCGGATAATGGCAGCGGCATGTCACGGGAGGACGCCCGGACCGCCTTTGAGCGCCACGCCACGAGCAAGATAGCCTCCGAATCCGACCTGGAAACGATCCGCACTATGGGGTTCCGGGGCGAGGCCCTGTCGAGCATTGCGTCCGTATCACAGGTGACCATGGTCACCGCGCAGAAGGGCGCGAACGCGGGAACCGTGATCGACATCGAGGGAGGCACGGTCAGGAACATCGGCGATGCCGCTGCATCGCCGGGAACGTCTCTCAAGGTCAAGCACCTGTTCTATAATACTCCTGCCCGGCTGAAGTTTCTGAAGAGCGCATCCACCGAACTTTCGCATATCATCTCCGCCGTGTCTCACCAGGCCATGGCGCGTCCCGATATCCGCTTCCGGCTGACCCATGACAAGAAGACGGTACTGGACCTTCCCCATTCGAGCGGAATTCGCGATCGGGCATTCCAGATCCATGGAAGCGAGCTCGCGGAGAACCTGATCGAGTTCTCGGGCGGCCGGGACAGCGTGCGTGTCTATGGCCTCATTGCCAGGCCGACCTATACACGGGGGGACCGGACCAGTCAGGAATTTTACATAAACGGCAGGTTCGTAAAAAATGCATCGCTGTCCCATGCGCTGTACGCGGCCTATGCCGACCTTATCATGCGCGACCGGCATCCCGCCGGGTTCATCTTCATCGATCTTGACCCCACGCTGGTCGATGTGAACGTCCATCCCGCCAAGGCGGAGGTCCGGTTCCGGAACCAGTCCCAGATCCACGACCTCGTGCGGGACGTGATCCGTGAGGCCCTGGGAAGCCATGGGCGGCCTGCGCGGCAGGCGGATATCGGCGGCCGAGAGAGCGGGCAGGGGTATACGGACCGGGTGAAGGAGGCGATTGCGGATTTCGCTTCCCGTACATCGGAATACGGCTCCACACATCCGCTCTTTCCGAGGGAGGGGGCGGGAGGAAGGGATGATGTTCTGTTGCCCCGTCTCCCTGTCGGCTTGTCTCCCGCTCCGCTCTTTCCCCTTGCCCAGGTCCATGACTCCTTCATTGTCGCGCAGTCGAACGACGGCATGGCGCTCATCGACCAGCATGCCGCGCATGAACGCGTGCTGTTCGAAAAGCTCCAGGACCAGTATGCTGCGGGGACGATCCCGGTCCAGGACCTGCTCCTGCCGGTGCAGGTCGAGCTCGGTCATGCCGAGAAGGAAATGCTCGCTGAATACCTTCCCGAACTGAAACGTCTCGGGTTTCTTGTTGAGGAATTCGGAGGGGCTACGTTCGTCATTAAGACCGTCCCGGCCCTCCTGGCCGGCGGGGACTACAAGCGCCTTCTCGTTGACATTCTCGACGAGATCAAGGTCCATGGAAAAAGCGGGAAGATGGATGCGCTTCGCGACGAGGTCCTGAGCGTCATGGCCTGCCACCCGGCTATCAAGGTCCATCGACGGCTCAGCATGCAGGAGATGGAGGGTCTGCTCGAGGACCTCTTTTCCTGCCGCATGCCCCATTCGTGCCCCCATGGACGTCCGACGGTGGTGCGGTTCCCGATGGATGAGATCAAAAAAATGTTCAAGCGGATATAGACCGGCTGCAGGCCTGATCGATCATGCCTGGCACACACTCTTTTATGTGAATGAGGAACGTTGATGGACTGGATATTTAATATTGAAGCATGGATCGCGCTTGTGACGCTCACAACGCTCGAGATCGTGCTGGGCATCGACAACATCATCTTCATCTCCATCCTCGTCGGGAGGCTACCGGAGCACCAGCGGCAGAAGGGCAGGATGCTCGGACTGGGCTTCGCCATGGTGACGCGCATCCTGCTGCTGCTCTCGATCACCTGGGTCATGAAGCTGACCTCGCCGCTGTTCTCGGTCCTTGAGAAGGGCATTTCGGGGCGGGACATCATCCTGATCGGCGGCGGGCTCTTCCTGCTCTGGAAGAGCACCGTGGAGATCCACGAGAGCCTGGAAGGGGCGGAGGAGGAGCGCACGGCAGGCGCGCTTGCCGGATTCGCCGCCACCATCGTCCAGATCTCGATCATCGACATCATCTTTTCCCTCGATTCGGTGATCACCGCCGTTGGACTGGCGCAGGATGTGGCGGTAATGATCATCGCCATCGTGCTGGCCGTGATCGTGATGATGTTCGCCGCAAAGGCCATCGGCGATTTCGTGGACCGTCACCCTACCATCAAGGTCCTGGCGCTCAGCTTCCTCGTGGTGATCGGGGTCACGCTGATCGCCGAGGGGTTCGGCTGGCACGTGCCGCGGGGCTATATCTATTTTGCCATGGCCTTCTCCACGGTGGTGGAGATGCTGAACATCAGGATGCGGAAGAAGGCCAGCCATCCGCTTAGGCTGCATAAGGCAGTCGTCGACAAACCCGAATAATATGCCTTCCGAACAGAAACCCATCCTCATCCTCGCCGGTCCCACCGCGGTCGGGAAGACCGAAGCCTCACTCCTGCTCGCCCAGGAGTGGGGTGCGGAGATCGTGAGCGCGGACTCGATGCAGATCTACCGGGGCATGGACATCGGGACGGCGAAACCCTCTCCGGAGCAGCGGGCGCTGGTCTATCACCACATGATCGACATCGTTGACCCGGCCCAGCCCTACAGTGTCGGCGATTATCTTCGCGACGCGCGGAACGCCATCGACGGCATCCTGATGAGCGGGGGCATGCCCATCGTGGTGGGGGGGACGGGCCTCTATATCCGTGCATTGATGCGGGGGCTGCTCCACGGACCGCCGGCGGACATGGAACTGCGGGAGCGGCTCCTGAGGAAGGAGTCCGAGAGCGGTGAGGGAACGCTCTACGCGGACCTGGTCAGGCTCGATCCCGAGTCGGCCATCAAGATCCACCCGAACGACCTGCGGCGCACGATCAGGGCGCTGGAAGTGTACTACATCAGGGACCGGAAGCTTTCGGACCTCCAGAAGGCCCACGCCTTTCAGGAGAAGACGCATGCGTTCCGGTTGCTCTTCCTGGTCCGGGGCCGGTCCGAACTCTACCCGCGCATAGAACAGCGCGTGGACCAAATGATCGCCCTGGGGCTCGAGGACGAGGTGAAGGGGCTGATCCTGAAAGGATACAGCAGCGACCTCATTTCCATGCAGGCCATCGGATACAGCCATTTTATCGATTATTTCAACAACCGGGCATCATTCGACGAGACCGTTGAGCTTCTCAAACGGGACACCAAGCGGTTCGCGAAGCGACAGTTCACCTGGTTCAGGCGGGAGCCGGACGCCCGGTGGGTGGACATCACAGGGCTCGAAATGCCCGGGGAAATTGTGCAGCAGATAAAGAAAACCATTGAAATTCCAGATAACTTGGTATAAGATTGCAAAACTGTAAAACTCATTTGTAGGTGTGGGATAATTCTCTTGTTCCCGTTTCACGGAGGTTTTGATGGGCAAGTCGCAGGTGAATCTGCAGGACATTTTCTTGAACCAGATGCGCAAGGAAAAGATACCGGTGACCATGTATCTGGTGAACGGAGCCCGCATTTCCGGGACCATCAAGGGCTTCGACAACTTTGTCATCCTCATGAAGCAGGAGAACCAGCAGCTCGTCTACAAGCATGCCATCTCAACCATCATCCCCGAGAAGCCGGTAGAACTTCTCGAAGGCATTGAGGCAAAGAAAGAGGCCGAGCCGGTGCCGGGAACGGTGCAAAGCTAGATCTGTTACCACAGAGCACGGAGAGTCCATCGAGAGAGGATCTTGTTCCGAGCTGTCCTTTCCAGCGCGCTCCGCGGCCTCCGCAGTTAACCTAGGTAAGGACATCAGGAATGGCGAAAAGGACGACACGAACGGAACGGGTGGCTATCGGCGTAATCGGCGGCAGCGGCCTCTACGAGATCGAAGGGCTCACGAATATCAGGTCCGTCAAGGTCGTCACACCCTTCGGCAGACCGTCGGATGACTATATTGTCGGCACGCTCCACGGCATCCGGATTGCCTTCCTCCCGCGCCATGGACGGGGCCATCGCATCATGCCCACAGACATCAACTATCGGGCGAACATCTACGGGATGAAGAAGCTGGGCGTGGAGCGGATCATCTCGGTCAGCGCCGTGGGCAGCATGAAGGAAGAGATCAAGCCGGGGGATATCGTGGTCCCGGACCAGTTCTATGATCATACGAAACATCGCCGGAGCACGTTCTTCGGGAACGGCATCGTCGCCCACGTGGGGATGGCGGACCCGGTCTGCGCCGGCCTCTGCTCGGTGCTGATCGAAGCGGGGAACAAGGTCGGGGCGACGGTCCACCGGGGCGGCACCTACCTCTGTATGGAGGGACCGCAGTTCTCCACCCGGGCCGAGTCCATGACCTACCGCGAGTGGAACGTCGATGTCATCGGCATGACGAACGCCACCGAGGCCAAGCTTGCGCGGGAGGCGGAGATCTGNNTCGAGACGTCCAAGGCCATGATCCGCCAGGCGGTCCAGATGCTGCCGCAGACGCGTGCCTGCGGATGCGGCGAGGCGCTGCGGAACACCATCATGACGCCGGCAAAGCTCATTCCGGCGAAGACGAAGAAGGACCTCGCGCCGATCATCGGGAAATATCTGAAAAGCAAATAACAAAGCTATTTTACCGCAGAGGTCGCAGAGGACGCAGAGGGTTCATTGATTATTGGAATTATTTCTCCGCGGTCTCCGCGTGCTCTGCGGTGAAATGATCTATCATTATTTTGGAGGTTGTTCGTGAGTTTGCTCGTTGTGGGCACCGTGGCCCTGGATTCGGTCAAGACGCCCTTCGGGAACGTGGACAACGCGCTTGGCGGGTCCGCCACCTATTTTTCCACGTCGGCCAGCTACTTCACCGACGTACGGCTCGTGGCGGTCATCGGTGAGGACTTCCCCAAGGAGCACATCAACTTTCTCAAGAGCAAGAACATCGATGTCCGCGGATTGGAGGTCCAGAAGGGCCGGACCTTCCGCTGGAAGGGCGAATATGGCTATGACCTGAACGAAGCCCGCACGCTTGCCACGGACCTGAACGTGCTTGCAACGTTCAAGCCGACCATCGCAGACGATTACCAGGGCTCCGACGTGGTGTTCCTGGCGAACATCGACCCGGAGATCCAGCTTGACGTCCTCCGCCAGGTAAAACGGCCCAAGCTTGTTGCCTGCGACACGATGAACTACTGGATATCCAGCAAGCCCGATGCGCTGAAGCGGATGCTCAAGGAGGTCGATCTCCTGACCATCAACGAGGGTGAGGTACGGCAGCTCGCGGGCGAGGCCGGCCTGGTCAAGGCGGCGAAGGCCGTCCAGGCCATGGGCCCGAAGACCGTCGTCGTGAAGCAGGGGAGCTACGGGGCGCTCATGTTCCATGGACACAGCGTGTTCAGCGCGCCTGCCTATCCGCTCGAATCCGTGTACGATCCCACGGGCGCCGGCGATACCTTTGCCGGAGGGTTCATGGGATACCTGGCGAACACCATGAACTTCACGGAGGCGAGCATGCGGCAGGCCGTGATCTTCGGAAGCGTCATGGCATCGCTGAATGTGGAATCCTTCAGCCTTGACAGGCTGCGCAGCCTGGACTACAAGGAGATTGAGGAACGCTATCGGGAATTTAAGAAGCTCACGCATTTCGAGGATATCTGACACCGCGGCACGGGTCCCGGTCCGTGGAGCGCGGAGGGTACCTCGGTCGATCCATACAGGCTAAGGGCGTGATATGTTCACCATCAACAATAACTTGACCGATCTGAAGGTCAAAGAGCGGAACATCTACAAGATATTGTATTCGATGAACAGCCCCCAGGTGGCGACCCCGGAGCTGGGCGTTGAAGAAGCGCGGTGCTATGTTCTGTTCTTTAGTGAAGGACAGAACCTGTCGGCGTACATCGGCCTGTACCTTCCCCACACCGGCAGGAAGATCTTTTACGCCTATACATCCAACCCATTCCCGTTCGAGGCGGGGCCGGACGTCGAAGTGGAAGCGACGAGCTTCGCCGAGGACATGGGATTCCTGCTTGACGAGATCAGCGTAAACGGAATGCCGCTCGACGACCGCAACCGGTGGATCGAGGAGCAGTACATCTTCGGCTATAAACAACCGGAACTCGAAGAAGAGGCCGTCGAGGCGATGGCAGAGGAGCCGACGAAACCGGCCGCGGCCGCGAAGGAAGAAACCCCCTCGGCTCCGCCGAAAAAGGAACCCGCAGCGACCACTGCTCCCGCAGAACCTGCTGCAACAGCACCAGCATCTGCAGCCAAACCGGTGTCCGCTCCGGAGCCGTCCCCGGCGCCTGAACCGCTGGTAGTTCCTGTGTTGAATGTGGCGCCGGCACAGCCGCAGCAACAACAACAGCAGCAACANNGCAGCAACAGCAGCAACAGCAACAGTCCTATCCCCCGTATCAGCAGCAGGGACAGGCCGCGCCGCTCCAATATCCGCCTCAACAGCCCCTGCAACCGCCGACGCAGTATCCCCCTCAACAGGGTCAACCGTACGGTCAGCCGCAGCAACCCTATGGTCAACCCCAGCAGCCCTACGGTCAGCCACCACAATATCCTCCTCAGCAGGGTCAACCGTATGGACAGCCGCAGCAGCCCTATGGCCAGCCACCGCAGGCGTATCAGCAGTACCCGCCGCAGGCTCCGCAGCAGGGCCAGCCGGTTACGCCGCCATATCCGCCGCCTCAGCATCCTCAGCAGGCCTATGTTCCACCAGCAGCGCCGCCGCAGAAAAAGACCGCTTCGGCACCGCAGGCCAAGGCTCCGGTTGCCAAGAAGAAGGCCCAGAAGCCTGCTCCCCCTCCTCCTCCTCCGGCGGAGGAGGTCGAGGAAGAGGTGCCCGTTGAAATGGAGACGGTGTCTGCTCCCAAGCGCCCGCCCAGCGTGTTCGAGGAGGCGCTCAAGGAAGGGGTGGTGAAACCGCCCAAGCCCAAGGCAGCAAAGGCGGCCCGCACTGCAGCAGGGGTTGTTTCGAGGGACAAGGAAGCCCTTGCCCGCCTGCTTTCGTCGTTTTGAAGCCAGGCATTGGCGCAATACTGAAACGTGCAACCCGGTGAGTGAACGGTTCGGATAACGATAATTTTCTTTTTTCAGGATGGAAGATCCTCCGCATACTGCTGCGGGGAGCTTCAACGTCAGTTGCCTGCGCTCCTGCGGGGCGGGGTCAAAGGAACAACATGACAACGAGGATGTTTTTTTAACGTCGAAAGGGCCCCGCGGTCTTGCAGCGGTGTATATCAAAGGAGTCGATGCATGAGAAGAGTATTGGCAACCATCCTTGTTCTGGCGCTTGCCGGATGCGCAACGACCGGCACAACGACGGACAAGACCAAGATGGCTGAAGGATACTACG
>JAFNGD010000453.1:2644-11499 GCA_017885365.1 Nitrospirota bacterium | reverse complement strand
CTTCGAGATCGGAGGGCCGGAGCAGCTTACTTACGAAGAGGTGACGAAAGCCATTGCCGCTTCTCTCGGCGTGAAACGGCCCACCGTGCATATGCCGATGTTCTTCATGAGGACCATGGCCAAGGTCGCGGAGACCGTTCTGCCGAAGCCNNCCGGTCACCACGGACCAGCTCATCATGCTGCAGGAGGACAATGTCTGCAGTATGCGCGACATCCGGGAAGTGTTCGGTATCGAGCCGATACGGTTCCGCGACGGCCTCAGCAAGTTCCTGCAGAAAACGCCTTGATGCCGGCTCCTCAGACCCTGCCGATCAGCGCCTTCGGGCATGTCTGCCAACTGGGGCAGTAAATATTACAGTTTTTTATTGACAAAACTAATATTATTGGGTACGCTTGAACAGTGATTATTCTTCCCGAGAAGGAGGGCTGTTCGATGTACCCATATCTGCGAAGTGCTTCTGTCGTTGTGGTGATCCTGCTGACTTTGGCCGCCTGCGGCGGTGGGGGAGGCGGCAGTACCAGCGTGGACAACAGCAATCAAGGGACCAGGTTGGTGGCTGTCGATCCATACATCGTCGGCATGGTCTTCTGTGAGGACAAGAACAACAACGGCGTGTGCGATCCCGGCGAGCAGGTCTCCTCGGCCTCGAACACATCGGGAGAGGCCTATTTCGCGAGCGCGGTGACACCGAGCTCGGTCATTATCGTGCAGACCCAAGGCTTGCACAACGGCGTTCCCTATACCGGGGAGATCAAGAGGATCGTTGACCAGACCAATAACCTTGTGATTTCGCCGCTGACAACGCTGCTCGCGAACGGCTGGACAGAACAGAACGTCATTGATGTCCTGCAGCACGGCGGCAGCATCACGGGTCTGACCGCTGCGGACCTGAAAAAGGACCCTCTCGCAGGGGTCGAAGGGCTTGACGCCTCCACGCTCACGGCGGACCACTTTAAGATCGTCAAATCGACCATCTCCATCCATTCGTTCCTGTCGATCATGAAAAGCGTGCTGACCGGGACGGGCGGCGGTTATAACATCACCTACGCGGTCTTTTCCAGTCCGAGCGCTTCGATCAACGGTCAGACACCGCAGTGGTATGTGGACCGCATGGTAGACCGCATCGGCGGTGGTCTCGATCCCGCACTCGTCACCGGCATCTCGTCGTCGGTCGCATACGGTTCGGCGACCTGTACAGGTTACGGTTTGCCTGCTGCCCCGCCTGCCACGGCCGGTGACGTCATCCGCGGCTCCGTGGCCATCGCTGACTATGTGATCCCGAAAGTGGTGAACGATCTTACCTATGCCCCGACGCTTGCCGAGTACGGACCATGGCGGACCCAGCTCGGGCTGCGGTTCTACCTCATTCGTACCAAGGCCCACCCCTGCATCAGCGCGGGGATCTCTTACGGCGCGTTCACCCCGATGCTGGGTGAGCCGTTCAGCGCTTCCTGGACCTCCTGCAAGATCAGCACCGGACCGACCAGGACCGGCGAGGTCGTATGTTTTTAGCGTAAGCTGTTTACTTTATAGCATTTTATTGCTGAGCAGGAACGGAAAACCGTTCCTGTTTTTTTTATTGCACTGATCAGCATCTGCCTGAGCTTCAAAAGGCCTCTTGAGCCCGCGATGGATAGGGGATATAATACCGCTGTGGGGAGAGGAGGGCGCCATGGATACGGAGCGGAAGTTCACGGCAAAGAACGGACAGAAGGTTACCATCCGGCCGGCGCAGACCGGCGACTCCTGCGCGATCATCGATACGGTGCGGTCCAACGCCATGGAGCGAAGTTATGTGCTCATGGAGCACTATGGCAAGGACGTCAAGGCTGAGCAGGAATATATCAGCGGCCTGGACACGGCGAAGAACCTCCTGATCGTGGCCGCGGCAGGCGACGAGGTGGTCGGCTGCCTCGCGGCGCTCCAGGCCGACGCCGGGAGAAGGTCGGAGCCCGCCCACCTCGCGCACGTGGGGCTTCACCTCCGGGAGGCGTTCCGGGGGCTCGGCATCGGGCCGAAGCTGCTTGACTACGCCATAACGTGGGCACTCGAGAAGGGATTCAAGAAGCTCGAGGCAAACATCTTTACGACTAACAAACGCTCCCTCAACATGTTCAAGAATGCGGGATTCATTGAAGAGGGCGTGAGGCATAACAGGATCCAGGTGGGCAGGGAGTTCATCGATGAGGTGCTGATGGGGAAGCTGCTGTAGCGGAGCTGATCGGCTGCTTCACCGTTTCTGTGCTGTCGCGCGCTGACCGTTTCGACGGAACGCGAAGGTAATGCCGTTGCACTGCGCTCTATTGAAAGTCGACGGTCCCGTAGAAGATTAGAAAATGACTCGATCATTTGTGAGCCCCATGTAGCAAGGAGTACTGCATATGGCAAAAATCGGCATTTTGACGTGCTCAAATGCCACTCAAGACCTCGGCTGCTCATCGGTGANNTTAGCCGGCATCATAAATTGTCCCGGCTGCCCGACGCTTACCGGACCGGACAAATTAATCGGAAGGATCCGCGCGTTAACTGATTTTGGGGTTGATACCATACATTTTTCTTACTGCGTGAAAGCACTCTGTCCGTTCAAAGAAAAATACAAAGAGGCGATCGAACAGTCATTTCCAAATATCAGAATTGTGATCGGTACACACGAAGAACATATTACACCGGAAGAATTCCGCCGACGTGTTAAAAAGCTATTCCGCCAACCACGGAAAACGATGGTTGATATTATCTTGAACAAAGACGAGTAAGGCCGACAAGCAGATCCAGCGGTCGCGATAGATCCGCTCCGCTGACTTCATCGTTCAATGGGGGACCATTTGTTGCGCCTACTCCTCCTCACCGCTTTCCTCCTCATTGCATCGCCGTCCTATGGTGCAGACGGCCGCCTGACCACGATCAGCACACGACCGAGCGTGTCGGTGTCGTTCTATTACATGCAGAACCCCGCGTCAAAAGCCGCGGTCGTACTGCTTGCCGGGGGGAAAGGCGACATCGGTTTAAAAAACGACGTGCCGACTTCAAAGAATTTTCTCGTAAGAAGCCGCGATCATTTTGCAGCTCACGGGTTGAACGTTGCGGTGCTCGACAGGCCTTCTGACCATGACGAACTCGGTTATATGTTCAGGGTGAGCGACGAGCATATCGAAGACATACGCAAAACCGTGGCCTGGCTGAAGAAAGACTCCGGGCTTCCGGTCTGGCTGGTGGGGACCAGCAGGGGCACCGTATCGGCTACTGCTGCAGCGATCGCATTCGGCAACACGGAACTTGCAGGCATCGTCCTGACTTCCAGCGTCACGGAGCGCAAGAAGACCGGTGCTGTACCCTTCCAGAAGCTCGATGCCATTCGCATTCCCGTGCTCGTCCTTCACCATCAATATGATGAATGTAAGAACTGCGTACCGGGCGATGCCTCCTTGATCGTTCGGAAGCTGACGAACGCCCCGGTAAAAAAACTTGTTCTTGTTAATGGCGGAGGAAACCCCTCTGGCGATCCCTGCGAACCTTTGCATTGGCATGGATATATCGGGATGGAACGCGAAGCAGTGGACATCATCGCCGGCTGGATCGCCAACCCTGTTCCTTGATCATGTTCCTGAGAGACACTAGCGGCCCGCCCAAAGGAAGAGACCGGACCCGCCGGGGCTGAGCTCGCTCGGCGGCATCGTGTGCACATGGCAAGCAGCAATTGCGCATTTTCTGACCGGCCACTGAGGAAGTCTTTTTGCTGTCTTTGCGAGCAGGTCCCTCGCCTGTCATTGCGAGCGAAGCGAAGCAATCTCGTATTTTCAGCTCAGGATAAACTTCGCAATCTCGGTTCTCAAAAACCAGCAACTTCGAGATTGCCGCGTCGCAAAAAACGCTCCTCGCAATGACAATTCGTGACTTCTTCAGTGTACGGCCAAAGGAATAGTATGCTTATGAGAAAGTGCAGTGTTTCAAAAGCAGCAACGTCCAAGATCGAGAGTACGACCAACATCATGCCTATGCCGATACAGATCTGTTGGCCTAAGAAGAGGGCCATGCAGTATCTCGTCCTGTTCGTCGCATCCGTCATCGCCCTGATCGCTGCCGCGCCTGTGCAGGAGAGCAAAACGGTCATCGACAAGGTCATCGCGGCATATGGCGGCAGGGAACGGCTTGCGAAGATCAAAACGATTGCGGCCGAAGGAAGGATCACGGCGATCATGCGCGGCGACGAAGGGACCTACCGTCGCACGCTGCGCAGGGACGGAAACCTGTTCGTCGATATCATCTACAGCCGCTCGTCGGAACGGCGGATCCTGCACAAGGACAAAGGGTATCGCGGCACCGGGGGAAAGATGGAGGAGGTATCTGGGCCGCGCTTCCAGGCCATGGTCTACCAGTATAACGAGCTGAACCTTCCCTATGGGCTGCTTGACGATACCTTTACGGTAACGGAGCTCCGGAAGGATATTGTGAATGGTGAGGCAGTCCATGTGATTCGGCTTGTTGACCGCGCAGGGAACCAGATGGAAGTGTTCGTGCATGCCGCGAACTATCGTATCGTGAAATGCGAGGGGTTCTTTGTCATGGGAACCGAGTCGACAAGCCTGAGCGCCGAGTTCGGCGACTTCAAAACTGTTGACGGAGTGCTTCTACCCTTCAAGATAGTCAATTATGCTGGCGGGAGAAAGATCAGCGTTACCACCATTAACCTCTACCAGATCAACCCGGCCATCGATGATTCGCTCTTTACGCCATGATTGACAGGATGAAACTTCTTCCTATACAGTTATGGTTTCCAATAGTTAAAACACTTCGTGTATTAACCTCTATTCATTTGCACATACCTTTACAATACCCTATCGCTTTCGTTGACATCTTTGCTGAGCAAGCATATATTTCTATAATACCGAGAGCGGTTTGACATATTCATTGCCAAATCCGTTAACACCGAATAATCGTGCTTATCGGGGCGGTTTCCGTTCCGATAATAGCTGGTTCGCCAGCAAAGGAGAATCGACCAGAATGATAAGCCAAACAGAAATATTTCAAACGGCATTCATTCCAGGGGCATTATCTGCATTCGTATGGACGATGGTTATGTTATTGCTTCGCAGGCTGAACTTCACTAGTGACGGTAAGAGATGTAACGATTGGCGCCAACTTACTCCTGATTTGAGATCCAAAGAAATTGAATATCACAACAATGCAACCTATAAAGCATTCGAGTTCTATATTACTGTCCTCCTCGCGGTATTTGGTGGTCTTGCTTTCGTCGCCATAAACGAAAAGGGTACAACAAATAACGCAAAGACTCTCATCGATGCTGCCGGCTGGGTCATTGTCGTAGTTAGTGCCCTTATCGTCTTCCTCATGTTCTCTCACCAAAAAGCCAAAATTGAAAGATGGAAGCGCCGATACGGTTGGTTTGAACCTCTCCTGTGGAATGAATGCTGGTTTTGTTGTGGCGAATGCCTTGGATAAGGCAGTGAAATGACCTTCAACAAAGCTTGAATTATATCTAACGAGCGAGTGGAGTCCGATGCGCAAGAGACGCGCGTCTTACCCGCGCGTTATACATCTGTCTTTGGACGTCAGGGTTATGCATGAGAGAGCAGAACGGAGAACATACTTTCGGCCATGCCGGACAGTTGATATCGCTGGGTGTTTTTCTGGCGGTTTGGATAGCCGATTCGTTTTTCGTGCGCCAATCAACCTTTCTGTCGGATCACATGCCGCTGTACATCCGCCTGATCATCCTGGGCCTTGCACTTATTACCGCGGTGTATCTTGCCGGCTCAGGCCATGGTGTCGTACATCAAGACCGACGGTCGACGAGCGTCGTGACCACCGGGGCCTTTCGGTATGTGAGACATCCCCTGTATCTGGCAAGCATCGTGACCTACGCCGGACTGACCGTTTCCACACTTTCTCTCTTCTCTCTTCTCCCTCGCAATCCTTCTCGGTATATTCATTTTTCACGATTATATTGCGAGCTATGAGGAAAAGCTTCTGGAGGCCAGGTTGGGAGAAGAGTATCGTGCGTATAAGAAGAGAACAGGGAAGTGGCTGCCGAGGATTGGATACTAGCCACTGGCAGAGAAATGCCATGATAAGGGGTGTTTAGCTTTCCTCGGTGTCCTCGGCGACCTCTGTGGCACAAAGCATTTTATGCTCTTGTTAGTAAAGGCTGTCCGGATGCGGGATGCATCGGACAGCCTTTTTGATTGGCAGCAGGGCGGGGACGCACTAATACAAACTTACCCTTGTGTCATTGCGAGGAGCATGACGACGAAGCAATCTTTTATGGGTTCAGATCTCAGCCGAGTGGGTATATTTTAAAACTTCATCTGTAACGCCGGATCAGAATCAGGTATTTGCCGCAAAAAGGCGCAAAATACGCAGAACGTTGATGTTTCCCTTTTTGCGCCTCTTGTATTTTATTGCGGCAGATATTTTTGTTCGTGGTTTTCTCTGACGACAGGTCGAAGCAATCTTTCCTATTACAACGAGATTGCCGCGCTCCCTTCGGTCGCTCGCAATGACAACGTAGCATGACCACATGCGGTTGTATTACTCGGGAGGATACCATGTCTTCGCCTTCCTCATCTGGTGCTTTACCGTGGGGAATGCGTCGAGGTTCGTGTGGGGCAGGAAGAGGGCGGACATGTACTCGTCCATGAAGCTCCTCGAGACCGAAAGCTCCACGTACGTCATCCGGCGCGCGATGGCCTCGGCCTCGTGGCGCAGCCGGTCGCACAGGAGCACGTAATAGGCGCCCATGATGGAGGTATTGCCGAGGAAGTGGAACTTATCCATCGGCAGGTCCGGCAAGAGGCCGATGGTGATGGCGCGCTCCACGTCGATGTACCGTCCGAACCCGCCGGCGATGAAGATCTTGTCCACGTCGGCGAAGCCCATCTCCATGTGCTTCAGCAGGGTGCCGAAGCCCGCGTAGATGGCCGCCTTGGCCCGGATGAGGTTGTCCAGGTCCACCTCGGTCAGCACGATCTCCTTGTTGATGGCGCTCTCCACCCGCCAGGCGAGCACGTACTCCAGCCCGTTCTCGCCGCGCCGGATGCGTTTCGACTTGATCTCTTCGCGGATCTTGCCCTTCTGGTCGATGACGCCGGTAAGGTACATCTCGGCCAGGGCGTCGATCATGCCGGACCCGCAGATGCCGATGGGCTTCGTGTCGCCGATGACCTGGTAGTTCACCTCAAAGGTCTTCGGATCAATCTCCACCTCTTCGATGGCGCCCTCCATGGCGCGCATGCCGAACCTGATGCCGCTCCCCTCGAAGGCCGGCCCGGCCGAGCAGGCCGCGGTCACGAGCCACTCCCTGTTTCCGAGCACGATCTCGCCGTTGGTGCCTACGTCGATGAAGAGGGACAGCTTCTCCTGCTTGTGCATCTGCGACACGAGCACGCCGGCGGTGATGTCGCCTCCCACGTAGCTGGCCACGTTCGGCAGGGCATACACGACGGCCTGGGGGTCGATGGACAGTCCGATGCTCTTGCCCCGGATGAGCGGGAAGAAGGTGGCCGTGGGGATATAGGGTTCCTCGCGGATGTGCTGCGGGTTGATGCCGTAGAACAGGTGGTTCATGGTGGTGTTCCCGGCGACCACGAGGTAGTCGATCATGCCCGGGTCGATGCCGTGCTTGTGCGCCAGCTCCGTGAGCATCGTGCTGACGCTGCCCACGGCAAGGTCCTGGAGCTCCTGGAGGCCGTTCTTCTCGCTGGCGTAGACGATGCGCGTGATCACGTCGTCGCCGCACTTCACCTGGGGATTGTACAACGACGCGGTGTCGACGATCTGGCCGGTGGTCATGTTCACGAGGTACACGACGAGCGTGGTGGTGCCGATGTCCACGGCCGCGCCGAAGCGCGACTTCGTCACGTTGCCGGGGAAGATGTCCAGCACCTCGGTGACATCCCCGACGCTGAAGATCGAGACCGTGACCTTCCATTCCGCCTCGCGCAGGACCGCGGCCAGCTTCCGGAGGACCATGAAGTTCAGATGCAGGTTGTCGGCGTCGAAGCCCCGCTCGTCGAGGGCGCGCCGGATCCGCTCCACGTCCGCGATGCTGTCGTCGAGGGTAGGCGGGTTGAGCTCCATGTACACCCGGATGATGCGGGAGTCCAGGCAGCCGCCGGCCTCGCGCAGGAGCTTGAACAGCGCTTCGGTGTTGGCGCCCGTGGCGATCTTGTGCTTCGCCTGCATCCGGGACTCGGGCGGCACCTCCACGGTCAGGTCGCTCAGGACATGGCTGTGGCACGCGAGGATGTAGCCGCGCTCCGCCTCCTCGGTGGACAGGTACGACCGGGACTTGCCCGGCTCCACGGTGCCGCGTTTCACCACAACCTTGCACTTGCCGCAGTTGCCCTTGCCGCCGCAGGACGAGAGCACATAGACGCCCGCGGCCTTCGCCGCCTTGAAAAGGCTGCCGTTGTGCTCCATCTCGATGGTGACGTTGTCGGGGATGAAGGTGATCTTGTGCTTCATGCGAAAAACTATAACAGGGAGCTTCGGCAGGGTCAAGGGATTTCTGGGAAGCAGGCGGGAGCTATAAAACAGGGTTTGTGCGGAGGCGCAGGACAGCCATTGACTTAAACAACCGCACCCGTTAGTATGTCGCTGGTCCAGGAGGGTGGATGCGGAGACTTCTGCTGGTCATCGGTGTTCTCGGATTCCTCTTCGCCGGCTGCGCGCACGTGCCTGCGAAGCGCATCCCCGGGTATTCCGCCTCGGCAGGCGACAAGGCCGCGGACACGGCGCTCACGATGATCGGCCGGCCCTACCAGTTCAAGGGCGACACCCCCTCGGGCTTCGACTGCAGCGGGCTGGTACGGTACAGCTATCTGACCGCCGGGATGGA
>JAFNGD010000453.1:0-2632 GCA_017885365.1 Nitrospirota bacterium | reverse complement strand
CGTCCACGCCCCCAGCACCGGCGGCCTCGTGCGCCGGGACAGCATCACCAATCCCTACTGGCAGAAGCACTACCTCGAAACCCGCCGGCTCCTGTAATTCAAGGCAAGAACAAGGTCAGAAGCTAATTTTACCGCAGAGGGCGCAGAGCGCGCAGAGGAAGACTGCGTCAAGAGCAGATACCCAACGCTTTGCTCCTGCAGCTCTCCGCGATCTCTGCGTTCTCGCTTAGAAGCGCCTACTTTTGGCTGCGGTGAAAAAGTTGTGAATTTTCCTAACTGGGGTTATCCGGGGCGGGGTTTTACTTCTTCGACCGTTTCGCGGCCTTTTTCTCAGCTCGGCGGGCGTCTTGCTCCAGCTTCGAGCGGTGGGCCATCCCGCTCCAGAGGCCGTAGAGGAGGACCTGGAGGGAGATAACAACGGCGAACCCGACGTGGGTGACATAGCCGAAGGTCTGCACGGTCTCCTCGGCGAGCTTCTCGATATGGCGGTACAGGACGATGAGGTTGGTCATGGTGGTGATCACCGTGATGACCGCGCCGGCGATGACGCCTTCGAGGATGGGCAGGGCCTTGGTGGTGGTGCCGATCCAGAGACCGGTGCCGAGGCCGGTGATGAGCGCAATGAGGGCGAGGATTAGCACGCCTTCGCCCCCACTCAGCCAGGGATGGTCTCCCCGCANNCCGACCGAGAGGTAGACGGCGGTCAGCACGATCTCCAGGCCGAACTTTATCATAAAGCTCACGCCGACGTCCAGGACGATCCGCTCGGTGGTGATGTTCTGGAAGATGGTGGCTGCGGCCGCCTTCATCTCCTCCTTCGCCTGGGACGGCGGGATCGGCTTGGCCTTGCCGGTTTTCCGCTTCTCGAGCATTTCGTAGACGATGGCGTACAGGATGGGGATGAGGGGGAAGACCCGGGTCGTGTAGGTCTCGAGGTCGAAGGTCCTGCTCATGACCACGAGGCCCACGGCACCGCCGACGGCGACCAGAAAGCTGAGGAAGAGTGTACCCATTAGGGAGGATTATACCACAGTTGCCACCCGGGACGGAACAGATCGATGTTACTTTTTGTGCTGTTTCCCGGCGCTGTGGGCAAGCTCCTTGTAGAAGTCCTTGCCCAGGAAGGTCTCGATGGTCTTCTTGAGGCTCTTGTACATGGGCGGGCCGGAAGGTTCGGCCATGCACTTGATATGGTTCAGGTAGGGNNGAGAGGGGATACTGGACGCAGTCGGCGAACTTGAACTCCTCCCAGACCATGCCCTTCTCGATCGCGTAGGTGTGGACGGAGCAGTACCGGAGTCCCTGTTTGTTCGAATAGATGAGGGAGCAGTCATTGTTGAACAGCAGGACGCAGCGGAAATCCGCCCCGCCGAAGGTCCTCCGGATGGCCCGGGCCTCGTCCTCGTGGATCACGCAGCCCGTAGGGCACTGCTTTTCGCAGGCAGCGAGGATCCCGCCGTTCTTGGTGATAGCCTCCCGGTTCTCCGGGGAGAGGTAGGCCAGGATCCCGTCCCGGTGCTCCTCGATCTTTTTCGCCTCATGGGGCGGGACAATGCAGGAACGGTAGCAGCACATGGACTTGCAGCCGTACTTTTCCACGTCGCAGGAGTAGGGACGGGTGAAGATCTCCGGGTTCACAAGCACCGAGGCGATCTCTACGAAGCCTTTTTCGTTCGACATGGGGCGGAAACCTCCAAATTCAGGAGTCAGGAGTCAGGAGACAGGAGCCAGAAGGATGAAAACCGTCATGGCGCCCCGTCTCAGACAATGCGAGACGCAATATAAAGCACTCGCGGGAGGTTGTAAAGTAATTTTTTACCTCGCCCGGGGTCGTCGAGCGGTTGCTCGGGCCTGTCGGAAGGGAATTTCTCTCCTGAGAGACAGCTCTCCGATTTCTAGCGGCGCTCCCGAAGGCCTCGAAGCGATTGCTCGGGGCAGCGTCTGAGCGTTTTCCCGCTCCCGCCTCTCTCTGACGACCTCTCGCGATGCTCTTGGGGCCGAAGCAGGGCCGCAAGGTCGGGTAATTTTCCCCGCGAGACGCGCTCTGCCGACCGTCGCGGCGACGCGCGGGGCCCTCGTGAAAAAAAATGAGCCTCCGTGATGTTTTTTATTGACAGACCGTGATGATTTTGATAAATAACAATCAACTTTATCGATGAGTCGGCGCCGCCCGAGGTCAGGGCGGACAGGTGCTAACGAACACAGCCCTCCCGCGGGAGCGGGAGGCGGTGCTCGCTGATCCGGGAGGCAAGCCCGGGAGCTTCCGGCGGGCGGAGAAGGAGGCAAACAGGTTGCAAGCGTTGGGAACACACCTGCTGTTGGAGTTGCGGGACTGCAACCCCAAGACCCTGAGTAATCTGGAGTTTGTGACGGACGCAATGAAAAGTGCCGCATTGGAGGCAAAGGCGACAATTGTCGAGGTCGCTTTCCACGAGTTCAGCCCCTTTGGCATCAGCGGAATGGTTGTCATTGCAGAATCTCACCTTGCCATCCACACCTGGCCGGAATACGGCTACGCCGCAGTAGACGTCTTCACCTGCGGGGACCTGATCGATCCGAAGGTCGCCGCAAAATTTCTCATCGAAAAGTTCGAATGCAAGAACCCCTCCATCGTCGAGATGAAGCGGGGCGT
>JAFNGD010000452.1 GCA_017885365.1 Nitrospirota bacterium | reverse complement strand
GCCTTCTCGATCCCCTTGTTCGCCAGCAGCTTCACATAGGGCAGCGTCGCGTTCGTGAGCGCGAGGGTGGACGTGCGCGGGTAGGCGCCCGGCATGTTGGCAACACAGTAGTGGATGATGCCGTCAACCTCGAACACAGGATCGTCGTGGGTGGTCGGCCGCGATGTTTCGACGCACCCGCCCTGGTCCACGGATACGTCCACGATCACGGAGCCGCGCTTCATCGTTCCGAGCATCTCCCGGGTTATCAGGATGGGTGTCCTGCCTCCTGGCACGAGGATCGCGCCGATGACGATATCGGCATCCCTGATCTCCTCCTCGACCGCGTGGGCAGAGTGAGGCAGGGTCCGCACGCGGCCCTTGAACTGCTCGTCGATGCGCTGGAGCCCTGCAGGGTTCCGGTTGATCACCACGGTCTCCATGCCCAGCCCCATGGCGACGCGTGCCGCATTGGTCCCCACGACGCCGGCGCCGAGGATCACGACCTTGCCGGGCCGGACGCCCGATACACCAGTCGGCAGGATGCCCGAGCCGCCCTTGAACCGCTGGAGATAGAAGGCAGCCATGAGCGGCGCCATGCGGCCGGCGACCTCGCTCATGGGAGCGAGCAGGGGGAGCCGCCGGTCTTTCTCCAGGGTCTCGTATGCCAGACCGGTGATCTTCTTCGTGAGCAGAACCTTCGTCAACCCGGGGTTCGGCGCGAGGTGGAGATAGGTGAAGAGCGCGACATCTTCACGGAGAAGGTCGTACTCCTGGCGAAGCGGTTCCTTCACCTTGACGATCAGCTCCGCCTGTCCGTAGACAGTCTCCCGGCTCGAGATCTCTGCGCCTGCCTTCCCATATTCATCATTGGAGAAACCGCTTCCCTCTCCGGCGCCCGTCTCGATGATGACCCGGTGGCCATCCCGGGCGACCTCACGCGTTCCCGTGGGTGTGAGACCGACACGGAACTCCTCGGTCTTGACCTCTTTCGGCACGCCGATGATCATGGGCCTTCCTCCTGCCTTAAGTATAGCATTTGCGGATACAGGACCATTCTCGGGAATACCACGATAAGGTCTTGACTCCACATTTGATTTTCGGTATTATTCGCCGCTGAAGATCTATTATTATCTTACTCAACGGAGGACGTATGGCAGAGGAAAAGAAGGAACCGTGGCTCAACTATCTCGCGCTCACGACCGTGATCTTCGCGGTCTGCGCAACGCTCTCGACGCTGAAAGGCGGGGGGTTCTCGACCCGGTCCGTGATGTCCCAGTCTCAGGCATCGGACCAGTGGGCCTATTTCCAATCGAAGAGCATCAAGGGATATGTCTATGAGCTCCAGAAGGAAAAGTTCGAGATGGACCTCAAGGCGAACAAGGGCATGTCCCGCTCCGTGGCAGCGGATTACGAGAAGCGGATCGGAGCCTACAAGGAAAAGATCGAACGCTACGAAAAAGAGAAGGAGGAGATCAAAAAGAAGGCCGAAGACCTCGAAAAGCTGCGCGACCTATCGCAAAAGCATTCCGGTGCTTTCGGCATGGCGGCGATGTTCCTGCAGATCGCGATCCTGCTCTCCTCCATTGCGGCTCTCATGAAAAAGAAACTGTTCTGGTTCATCGGCATGGGCGCGGGCTGCTTCGGCCTGCTGTACTTCTTCAACGGATTCTTCCTGTTCATGAAATAATGCCCGGCCTCGCCGGGATCCGGGAGCCAGCGCAGTTTCCGCAGCTTACTGCGGGGAGCAGCAGCACGGGAAAGGCGGTCTGATGACCGCCTTTCCCATTATTTGGGCTCCGGGCACGGTCTGTTTACGTTCCATCCGATTCTGGTATATAATATAACCATATATTCGGTGCTACGGCCATCTCCGGAAGGGCTGTGAGTTCGATGATGGATGAGGGGGAGTTTGCATGAAGCAGAGCCGATGGCAGGTCACCCTGGCAATCACGCTCATGGCGGCCGCGACGCTGCTCTATTTCCTCCAGATCGCCATCTTCCATGCAGAGCGGGATACGTTCTTCTACCTCTTCCAGGACCTTGCCTTCGTCCCCATCCAGGTCCTGCTCGTGACCTTCATCGTCGACCGGTTCCTGCGCATCCGCGAGCGGATGGCCCTGCTGAAGAAGCTGAACATGGTCATCGGAGCGTTCTTCAGCGAGGTGGGCACGAAGCTGCTGAAATACTTTGTCGTCTACGATACCGATGCCGGATCGCTCGGCGCAAAGCTCGTCGTGACCGGGGCGTGGACGGATGAACAGTTCGTCAGCGCGATCCAGGACCTGAAGGCGCACCGGGTTGCCATGGACTGCACGCGGGGCGACCTGGCCGAGCTCAAACAGTTCGTGACCGCACGCCGGGGCTTTCTGCTCCGTCTTCTTGAGAACCAGAATCTCCTCGAACACGAGACCTTCACCGAGCTCCTGTGGGCGGTGTTCCACCTCATGGAGGAACTGGATTCGCGCGCGGACGTCCGGGCGCTGCAGCGGCCGGACTGCGACCATATCGCCGGGGACATCAAGCGCGCCTATGTGATCCTGCTGATCGAATGGCTGTCCTATATGCGGCATCTCAAGAACGAGTATCCCTATCTGTTCTCACTGGCAGTGCGCACCAATCCCTTCGATCCGAAGGCGTCGGTCGAGGTGACATAGTTCAGGGAAAGGACCGTGCCATGATCATGATGCAGGTGATCGAATTCCTCCAGCGTCAGTCGAAGCGATGCATTGTGTCGGCGGGAGTCGTCCTGGTCCTTGTCCTCTGGGCTATCGACTATGTTACGGGCTCCGACTTTTCCTTCGTGGTGTTCTATCTTGTCCCCGTATTTCTTGTCACCTGGTTCGCAGGCAAACAAGCGGGCATTGCCATATCACTGATGAGCGGCATCGCCTGGTACGTGGCCGACGTGCTCACCATGCCGGACGACGTCCATCCCGCGATCCCCTATCTCAATCTCCTGACCAAACTCGGTTTTTTCCTGGTCGTGAACCTGACGGTCTCGTCACTGCGGATTTCGCTGGAGCGGGAGAGGGAGATGGCGAGGACGGATTACCTGACCCGGGTGGCGAATTCCCGCTATTTCGCCGAGATCGCGTCCCGGGAGATCAAGCGGGCGGGCAGGTACCAGCACCCCTTCACGGTCGCCTATCTGGACATCGATGATTTCAAGGCCGTGAACGACCGATGGGGGCACAGCACGGGCGATGAACTCCTTGCCCTGGTCGCGGCCACCATTACGAACAATATTCGCGCCACTGACTCGATCGCCCGGCTCGGCGGGGACGAATTCGCACTCTTGCTTCCGGAGACCGGCTACGACGCCGCCTCCGTGGTCATACAGAAGGTACAGCTGAGCCTGCAAGCGGCTATGGGCAGGAAGGGATGGCCGGTGACCTTCAGCATCGGCGTCGTGACCTTTCGCACGCCGCCGGACTCCGTGGACGGCATGATCAAGGTCGCGGACGCGTTCATGTATTCCGTGAAGCACTCGGGGAAGAACAGGATCAAGCACCGGGAGATCGAGTACCAGGCAGCGTGATCTCGCCGCCTGGAACTCGATGTTCGTGAGGAGGGGCTACTCGGACCGGTCAGACTGAACAACCGGCCGCGTAATGCTAATTCTTGAAGACGATGGCATAACCCTTCGACAGGGTGTCGATGCTTTTCTGCACGATAGCTGTTGCCGTACGCGCTTTCACGATAATGACCTGCACCTCGCCGATCTGGTGTCTGACGCCCGTTGACGGGTTCGGTTCGCTCATCACGATGAACCGGTCCCCGGGGTCGACACCATCCTCTTTTCCCTTATCCAGATAGACAATGTCCGATTGTCCGTTGATGGACCTCCGGTCCGTTACCTCGAGGATGTAGCCGGTGAGGTTCTTTGCCTGTTTTTGCTTGGACGGGTAGATCAGCGTCGGCTCCTCGTAGGGGGTGAGCAGGTTCCCTTTCATGGCGACATCGAAGGAGAGCGTGATGCGGGCAGTATAGAGGCCATCCTCCTTCGTCCCCGTGACCTTCGCGACCCCGTTGACCTTGTAGAGCTTACCGTAGTCGTGGCGGGTGATCGGGTGTCTCACCTTGTGGACCTCTTCGAAGATCAGGAAACGGTCCCCGACGTTGACCGCTTCACGGGAGCGGACAACGATGTAGACCTGCTGGTCAGCCGCTAGGATGTTGCCCACCTCACCCCTCCGGGAAGGATCTTCCACGGGGCCTTGCAGGAAGTCCTTGCTGGACTCCTCGCTGATGAATCCCGCGCCGAGCATGGCGTACTTGTCAATGATCGGTGTGGCGGCCGCCTCAGGCAGAATGAGCTTGCTGCCCGGGGTCGTAACCGCCGGTTCTGCTGACTCGACCGCTTTCTGCCGGAATAGGGAGGGGACCGCAGTCTCTTCCGGTGGAGCGGTGGCAGCGGCTTCTGTCGGGGCAGCGGGCGTCTCCACGACTTTTTCCTGGACAGGCGCTGCTTCCTCCGGAGCGCTCATGGCCCGTTCGACCGGCGCGAGGCTCGGGATGACCAGGGCAGTGCCCGGATAGATAAGGTCGGGATCGTTGATGGATGGGTTCGATTTCCAAATGAGCGGCCAGAGGAATGGATCGCGGTAGAAGGCATTCGCGATGTCCCAGAGCGTATCGCCCTGCCGGATCTCGTATTTTCCCTGCTGTTCCGGAGCCGGCGTCGGTGCCGGTGCGGTGGCTACGGCTGCCGGCTGCTGGGGCGGCGCTGCAGTGCTCCCTGCCTGCTGCTCCTGGAGCCATGCGGTCGCGGGGTACAGCGCAATGACAAGAAGGATGAGAGCGCTCTGTACGGTACGGACTGACGGGATCGACCTGCTGGTCTCTGTCATCATTCCTCCTGAACGGATATCATTGATTCCGCAACGCTGAGGGTCATAATTTTCTTTAAGATAGCCGAGAAACCTCTTGTTTGTCAAGAGAAATTCAAAAGCAAGCCTTGCTTTTGAAGGACCGTTTTGGTATCCTGCACCTGCCATGAATACCACCGAACGAGAGGGGACCACGGGCCTCAAAGGCATCATCACCGTGACCGTTCTCCTGCTGCTTTCCGCGGCAGCCATCCTTCTCCAGATCAAGTACCGCGGGTTCGAAGGGCCACTCTCGGACAACCTCCTCATCCTCATCCTCATTAACGCGAACTTCCTGCTGCTTGCCGCGGTCATCTTCCTGATCGGCAGGAACCTCTGGAAGCTTTCCGTGGAGCGGAGGAGCAAAGTCCTTGGAGCAAAATTCCGCACCAAGCTCGTTGCCGCGTTCGTCAG
>JAFNGD010000451.1 GCA_017885365.1 Nitrospirota bacterium | reverse complement strand
CTGCTCCTTCAGCTCCGGGTACAGGACATCCAGCGTATCGCGCATCAAGCGAGCCATGTCTGCGGAATCCCGAAAAGACAGCCATGAACCTTCTGGCGTGCTCTTGTCCAAAGCAGCAGAGAGATTGACGAAGCGCACGCTCCCCTGTTCCATCTCGCTGAACCATGTATCGATAGAGGTTCCAGTCTGGAAAACGACAGCACTCATGGACACAAGCTCTCGCGCATTCTGGAGAGGTACTCCGTCATCTCCGGCAAGAACCTGAACCTGCAACGCGGTGCCGGCGATAGCCTGAGCGATCAGGGCAACCGGCTTGATGGTCCCCGAGATGATCGTGGGCACTACAACGTTGCGTGGACCACACCCAGAAACTGTCATCGTCACTATCATGGTGACGGCAAGGATCATCCGAAGCTTTTTCACGCCAGCCTCCTTCACGAGTCCGCTACTGGCGGAAACTCGTGTTACCGGTTACGCCGAATCGTCCCTTGGAGGGAGTATTCTCAACAGAAGCTTGATGAGACCGTAGAAGATTCCCAGCACGGCAAAGATGAGGACATAGCTCAGTCCGCTGACGCGCAGACCTTCAGCAACAACAGGATCCATGACCACCTCCTATCGCACCAGGGCCAGGATTAGACCTCCCGCGATGATGGAGGCGATCTGACCTGCCACATTGGCGCCAACAGCATGCATGATGATGAAGTTGCTGCTGTCTTCCTGCTGCGCCATCTTCTGGATGACGCGGGCAGACATCGGGAACGCCGATATGCCGCACGCACCGATCATCGGATTGATCTTTCGCTTCCGGAACAGGTTGATCAATTTCGCGAAGAGGACTCCACCCGCAGTGTCGAACACAAAGGCGATGAGGCCCATCGCAATGATGAGGAGTGTCGTCGGATTCAGGAATTGCTTGCCACCCATAGATGACCCAATCGTGATGCCCAACAGAATAGTCACCAGACTGGAAAGCTCGTTTTGAGCAGTCTTGGAGAGACGCTCCGNNCGATCAGGGCCACGGACATGGGCGCAATGATACCGGCGATAAGCGTGACAGCAATGGGAAAGATGACTTTCACCGTCCTCGATACCTCGTGTTCAGGGTTCTCCATGTGAATCATGCGCTCTTCGCGGGTCGTGAGCGCCCGAATGATCGGTGGTTGAATAATTGGAACAAGCGACATGTAGGAATAAGCGGCCACGGTGATCGGGGCCAGCAATGTTGGAGCAAACCGCGCAGCGACATAAATCGCCGTCGGTCCGTCGGCTGCCCCGATGATTCCGATCGCAGCAGCCTCTCTGAGGCCTGGAATGCCTGCGACGCCGGGGATACGCCCGACCAGCAGTGCCAGCATCATCGTAAAGAAGATTCCGAATTGCGCTGCCGCTCCAAAGAACAACATCTCGGGATCCTGCAGGAGTGGACCGAAATCGATCATTGCTCCTACGCCGATGAAGATGAGGATGGGGAAAAGCTCATTCGTGATACCGCCCTTGAACAAGACGTCCAGGAAACCACCACCTACCGCCGACGAAAACGGAATGTTGGCCAGCAGACAGCCAAACCCCATGGGCAACAGGAGGTTCGGCTCATACTCCTTCTTCACTGCGAGCCAAATTAGCGCCAGACCGACGCCGAACATCGCCCATACACGCCAGTCCGCCATACCGACAATACCACGCAGCAAGTCTGTCATTCGCTACCCCACTTTTTTTCGAAGTGTGCTTCCTGCAGTCATTGTACCAGACCAGTCGAGTTCTCCAAAAATGCGGGACGCTCCTCGTGAGCCAATGCTTCGAGGAGCGTCCCGCCTGAACAGGCTACCGTCTGTCAGGCAAGCTTGAGCAGAAGATCCCCAGTCTTGACAGTCTGGTTGGATTCGACGGCGACTTCCTCGACCGTGCAATCGCGCGGAGCAAGGATCTCGTTTTCCATCTTCATGGCCTCAATGATAAGCAGGGTGTCACCTTTCTTCCAGGAGCTTCCGGGTGTCGCCAGGACCTTCAGAATCTTGCCGGGCAGCGGCGACTTCATGGTTGTCGCACCGCCTGCAGGAGCAGCGGGTATTGGAGTCGCCGGGCTCGCGGCAGGTGCTTGAGCCGACACTGTCCTGGGTGCCGGAACAGGCGCGGGAGCGGGGGCAACGGCCTCCGGAATTGATACTGGCGAATGTCCGGGTTTCTGCGCGCCGATTTCTTCTACGTCGACGTCAAACGTCTTGCCATTAACGGTGATCCTGTACTTTTTCATGGTTTATCCTCCCGTCAGCGCCAGCGCGGCCTGACTGATTGTTCACACGGTGGTCGTCTCCATGCCGCGTTGGCAGGGGGGCATGGCGCTTCTGACTGCTGGAACGACACTCCGGCAGCGGCCATCGCGGCCAGGACTCCCGCTGCAGACGCATCGTCAAGAGTGGACAAATCGAACAGGAAGGCAGGGCTTTCGTTCTCTTCGGCCGCAGCCAATGCTGCTCCTGCAACGACAGCCAACTCCTCGTCGGTCACGTCCTGTCCGTGCACATCCATACGAATCACGATGGTCCTTCCTAAAGCGGGATGTTCCCGTGCTTGCGCGTCGGTCGTTCCTCGCGCTTGTTTGCGGCGGCTCTGAAGGAGCGGATGACGCGGCTTCTAAGCTGGGATGGCTCCAGAATGTCATCGACGAGACCCCGCTCTCCGGCCACGTAGGGGTTATAGAGCCTCTCCTTGTAGTCGGCAATGAGCTTTTGACGGGTGGCCTCCGAATCTGAAGCCTCGCGGATCTCCTTCGAGAAGATGATCTGGGCAGCACCATCTGCCCCCATCACAGCAATCTCAGCCGATGGAAGGGCAAACACGAAATCTGCGCCAAGATCCCGGCACGACATCGCGATGTACGCTCCGCCATATGCCTTGCGGAGGATAACAGTTACCTTGGGCACGGTGCACTCCGAGAAGGCGTAGAGAAGCTTGGCTCCGTGCCGGATAATGCCCCCGTGCTCCTGGTCGAGACCCGGAAGGTATCCGCCGACATCTACCAGGGTGAGCAACGGAATGTTGAACGCGTCGCAGAACCGGACGAAGCGGGCCGCCTTGTCCGAACTGTCGATGTTCAGAACTCCTGCCAATGACCTAGACTGATTGGCGACCACTCCCACGACCTGCCCGCCCATGTGCGCGAAGCCAACGCAGATCGACTTTGCGAAACCGCCAGCTATCTCAAAGAACTTGCCTTCGTCCGCCAGACTCCCTATGACCTTACGCACGTCGTATGGCTTGTTCGCTTCCGCAGGGATGATGTCACCGATTTCCGCCGTGCTTCGATCGACGGGATCGTCGCTCTGTGCCGCAGGGGCGTCTTCACTGTTGTTCGCTGGTAGATAGGACAGGAGCTCGCGGATCAGCTGGATGGCCTCCTCATCATTGGCTGCCGCCAGGTGAACGTTGCCGCTCTTCTCCGCGTGCACGGCGAGACCTCCGAGCTCCTCGTCTGTGACTTCTTCGCCCGTGACGCTCTGGATGACCTTGGGACCGGTAATGAACATGCGAGCCTGGTCGGTCATCACGACAAAATCCATGATACCCGGTGAGTACACAGCGCCACCGGCACAAGGACCCGCTATCATGGAAATCTGGGGAATGACTCCTGAGCTGATCGTATTTCGGTAGAAGATGCTAGCGTAGCCCTTCAGCGAGTCAATTCCCTCCTGGATGCGAGCTCCGCCGGAATCGCTGATACTGACAATGGGGGCTCCATATTTCACGGCAAGGTCCTGAACATGAGCGATCTTGGCTGCGTGCATCTCGCCGAGTGAGCCCCCTGCGACCGTGAAATCCTGAGAATAGACGAAGACCAGGCGACCATCGACGTACCCGTGACCCGTGACCACACCATCGCCGGGCAATTCCTGCTTGTCCAGTCCGAACCCGGTATTCCGGTGGCTCACGAAAACGTTTTCTTCCTGGAATGAACCCGGGTCCAGCAGGAGCTCGATGCGCTCGCGTGCAGTCAACTTACCGGCTTCGTGCTGTTTCTTGACACGACCGGGCCCTCCACCTGCGATGATCTGCTCTCTTTTCGACCGCAAGGTCGAGAACCGCTCATCATTGTTCATACTACCTCCTCAAGATTTCGGCTGGCAAATGAACGTCAGAAACATTCTTTATAAGTATACCGGGTTCACGACAGCACTCAATCGACGCATATGCGAATGTCCCCTGCGGCAAGCGCCACAGGGGACGGAGAGGCTTGAATCAGGCTTAGCGAGCTCCCTTGAATTCGAAGTAGTGGACCTTGCCGTCCAGTTCTTCCTTCATCCGGATAGCGTTCACCGGGCAGACCTGCATGCACTGGCCGCACCCAAGGCACTTCTCGGCATCCACGGACGGCTGCCTCTTCTCGACATCCCACAGAATCGCTCTGTGAGCTCCATCGCTGCAGGCACGGAAGCAGTTGCCGCAACCGATGCACTTGTCAA
>JAFNGD010000450.1 GCA_017885365.1 Nitrospirota bacterium | reverse complement strand
AGATGACGTCACCTTCCGCTGCCTCGATAATGACCTTGACAAACACCGGTCCCGCTATCATAATTACCAGGAATCACTGAAACTGAAACGGTGGGCATCGCGAAGAACAGCAAGCATGAACGATATATCCGGCAGGAGGTGATGGCATCCTCGGTCTCACCGTCCCGTTGACGGGTCGTGCTTCACGGATTTTCTGCAGATGATACTCTTATTGAAAGGGGGAATTGGCAGCTATGGAGGAAAAAACGAAGGGCCTGAGTGAGGACTGGCTGGCATTATGGCTCGGTCTGGCAATTTTTGTGCTTTCTTTATTTACCTTCAGCGGCATGGACATCCTGGGATGGGGGGTCAACACCTCGGTATGGATGGACCCTGCCAAGGCCATGTCGCCCGTCTCGAAGACGTACCAGGCGGTAAAGGGCGAGATCGTCAAGATCGACGGCCAGAAACTGACCCTCAAGAAGGCCGACGGCAAGGAAGAGACGGTCACGGTAAAAGAAGCTACGGCAGCGCTCAAGGTCGGGGACAAGTACGAGAAAACCGGCGTGTCAGGCATTGCCTCGCTCCTGCTGACGTACCTTGCCATGCTCGTCATCATGAGCCTCGGCGCCAAGCTTATGGGGGCCGATGTGAAGAAGTTCGCACTCGGGTTCACCGCCATCTTCTTCATCAGCTATGCATGCTGGTTCGCGGGCAATTACGCGTACATCGCCGCAACCAAGGACAAGCTCGGGGCGTTCAAGATCCCCTGGTCTCTCAGTCTGACCGGTGAGTCCGGCTTCATCATCGCGCTCATCGCCGGCCTCATTTTAGGGAACTTCTTCCCGAAGTTCTCGGAGAAGCTGAAGGAGGCCTCACGGCCGGAACTGTACATCAAGACCGCCATCGTCATCATGGGTGCGGCCCTGGGCCTCAAGGCGGCCGAGTCGTTCAGCCTGGCGACGAACATCATGTTCCGCGGTCTCTGCGCCATTGTCGAAGCGTACCTGATCTATTGGGCTGTCGTATACTACATGGCCCGTAAATATTTCAAGTTCAGCCGCGAATGGGCCGCGCCCCTCGCCTCGGGCATCTCCATTTGCGGCGTTTCCGCGGCGATCGCCACGGGCGGGGCCATCCGGGCCCGCCCCGTAGTGCCCATCATGGTCTCGTCGCTCGTCGTGATCTTCGCGGTGGTCGAGATGGTCATCCTCCCCTTTGCGGCCCAGACGTTCCTCTGGAAGGAGCCGTTGGTTGCCGGCGCCTGGATGGGCCTGGCGGTCAAGACCGACGGCGGGGCAGTCGCCTCTGGCGCGATCACCGATGCCCTTATCCGGGCAAAGTCGCTTGAGGCAGGCATCAACTATCAGGAAGGCTGGATGACCATGACGGCCACGACCGTGAAGATGTTCATCGACATTTTCATCGGGATCTGGGCCTTTATCCTCGCCATCATCTGGTGCGCCAAGATCGAATGCAAGCCCGGCCAGAAGGCCCAGCCCATCGAGATCTGGCATCGCTTCCCCAAGTTCGTCATCGGCTACGCCCTTACGTTCTTCATCCTGCTGGTGCTCTGCTGGCCTGCCGCGACGGCGATCAGCCCTGTTGATAAGGAAACGAAAGCCATCAAGCAGGAGACCGCTGCAGCGGAAAAGCAGCTTGCCTCTGCGCAGGCGGCTCAGACGGCGTTGCAGTCAAAAATTACCGTTGCCAAGGACAAGATGAATGACCTGAAGGCGCGGAACAAAAAGCCTAAGTCGAATTCCCCGGCGGACAAGGAACTGAAGGCATTGAAACAGGAGATCGCCGATGCGGAAAAACAGCTTGCCTCGGCAAAGCCGGACCCCGCGGTGCAGGCCAAGGTCGCGGCCGCGAAAGACAAGATGAAAGGCCTGAATGACTCCATCAAGAAGCCGAAGGCGACCATGGCAGCCGCAGGCACGGCGACAAGCTCGAGCAACGTGTTCCGGGTGCTGTTCTTCGTGTTCACCTTCTTCACCATCGGTATCGTGTCCGACTTCAAGAAGCTCTGGGAAGAAGGCATCGGCAAGCTGATGGTCGTGTACGTCGTCGCGCTGTTCGGGTTCATCATCTGGGTCGGCCTGTTCATTTCATGGCTCTTCTTCCATGGGGTGAAGCCGCCGCTGGTAGGATAGATCACACACAGGAGGAATACCACATGGCTGACAAGCCAAAATTAGCAGAAGAACTGAAAAAGATGGAATATGAGCCGCTCCTGCCGGTGGAAATGCAGCTTATCAAGTGGAGCATCGGCATCGGGGTGGCGTCGCTGATCATCCTGTACTGGGTGAGCGCCACGTTCTTCCCGACCGGCCATTAGCTATCCGCGCGGGCCAGTGTTTCACGCGGGAAGGCATTCGCCTTCCCGCGTTTATTTTTCGACAACTGCACCCCGGAGGTCAGCTAATGCATACCGATGAATACGAAATATCCCTTTTCCGGGAGCTCGGGGTGTGCGAGGGATATGTGAAAAAATACCGGAAGGTACTTGACGGCCTGGAGGCCCGCTACGGCGTGAGGACCGATGAGGTCCTCGGTCCCGGCCGGGAGCAGGGCCCCTTGTCCGCCGCCGGCGAGCTCCGGGAATGGCAGCAGGCGTTCGAGGCGCTGCAGCGCTGGAGCGCGGCCCGCGACGAGTATGGCCGGCTCCTCGGAGCGATGCGGCAGTCCGCACCATGAAGTGCCGGGCATTCGCCCGGAACAAATATGTCCTTGACAGAATGGGAAGCCCTGGCCGATAATCCGTCAAGGGCTTTTTTCTTCCTGGCTCCGGGAGCGTACTCGTGGACCTCGGTTCGTTCGGACAGATCAGCTTCGACCTGGCGTTCCTGTCGGCCCTGTTCAGCATCGTCATCATTGACCTTATCCTGGCCGGCGACAATGCCGTGGTCATCGCCATGGCCGTGCGCTCCCTTCCGCACGAACGACGGAAGAAGGGTATTCTCTTCGGTGCCGCCGCCGCGGTGCTCCTCCGCGTGGTGCTCACGTTCTTTGTCGCCCAGCTTCTGAATATCAGTTACGTGAAGCTGGTCGGCGGCATCCTGATCCTCTGGATCGCCGTGAAGCTGTTCGTCGAGGGCGCTCCGGAGGACGATCATGAGCGCAAGGCGACGACCATCTGGCAGGCGATCAAAGTCATCGTCATTGCGGACATCACCATGTCGCTGGACAACATGCTTGCCGTGGGCGGCGCGTCCCACGGCAACATATTCCTTCTCCTCTTCGGCCTGGGACTCTCCATCCCCTTTATCGTATTCACGAGCAACCTGCTGTCCCTGCTTATGGACAAGTACCCGGTCATCATCTATATCGGCGCCGCGATCCTCGGCAAGGTGGGCGGCGAGATGATGATCACCGACCCGTTCACGGTGCGGATCCTGCCCGCATCCCTCCTGACTCCGGACCTCCATCACCCGAACGGGGTGCTACAATATTCCACAGAGATCTTCTTTGCCGCTGGTGTCATTATCGGGGGCAAGCTCTGGATGCGCTGGATGGTCCGGAAGGAAAAAGAGGAGGGCGTTGTGCGAGGCATAAAGGAGACAGCAAGCCCGCAGGTCCCACGGGCGGTGCTTACCATTTCGCGCGAGTATGGGAGCGGGGGCAGGGAGATCGGCCAGGCAGTTGCGCGGGAGCTCGGCTACACCTATATCGACCGGGAGACCATCCTTGCGGATATTCGGAAGGACGGGCCCAAGTGGG
>JAFNGD010000449.1 GCA_017885365.1 Nitrospirota bacterium | reverse complement strand
CTGGAAGGTCCAGAACTCCTGGAACGTCGCCGGTTCCTTGTCGCCCCGGAGGAACGTTCCTGAACGGTCGTCCTTGTACCAGTCGCGGGCCCGGGCGGTAACGAGGACGGTGAATTCCCGCCGGTAGGAATCGTCGGTCCATGAGACGTGGACGGGGTCGACGTTTTCCACCATGAGGCCCTCGAGCACGTTGATTTCGTGGTTGGCCCGCATTCCGGCGAGCTGGCGGCAATGCTCCTTGAACAGGAAGGGAACCATGCGCCCCTCCATCGGTCCGTACTCCCGCGCCTGCCAGCACTCCTGGAGCTTCCGGAAGGTGGACTCGGTGATCTTCCGCAGAGAATCGGGTGCGAATGCCTCATCCTGCTGCTCGATGAACGCGAGTAGCTTCACAGTCTTGTCGCTCTTTTTCTCGATATCCCCCCGGTTGAACAGTTGGTCGAGGTTCTCGGATTTTGCTTTCCTGATGATTAGGACCGCAATGATCACGAACGCACCGATGAACATGATCACCACGAATGCTCCCTCGCCGGAGCTTCCCGATCCGCCCGATGACCGCGACCCCCCGCTGCTGCGGAATCCGCCCCCGCCTCCTCCTTTGTTATGAACAATGAACCCGCCTGCGATGAACGTGTGCGGCCCGTCCACAGTGAGGTTGTATACCACTGCATCAGCATCGAGCGGCTCGATACCGAGAATGACCGCGCGCAGCAATTGGCCGTCACTCCACGCAAGAACCGCCTCGCCCGGCGCCAGATCACCAGCCTTCCTGAAGCCACCCGAAGTAAGCGAGATTGGATGCTCGGCTGTCGTTGTCAGATCACCCTGCGCTGTTCGAATGACCAGCAGGCGGGACCGGGTAGCATGGGTCGACCGCACCACGGCCGGGACCTGCTGTCCTTGCTCATCAATGCTGATGATCGTGTCACCGGGCACCACGCCTTCGATCTGAACCTCGCCTTGCGGCGTCAAAACGTGTGTGCCTGCAGGGAAGCAACCTCCCCCTCCTTTATTATGCACCGCTATGCCATTGGCGAAGAAGGTATGGGGCGCGTCGGTCATGAGGTTATAGACGCGTACGGTCGCGCGCACAGCCTCGATGCTCTCGATCTGCTGTGAGCTCAATCCATGACCGTCGTAGGCATAGATCCTGTCGCCCGGCTGAAGGGCCTCAAGCGTCTTGAATGTGCCGTCGCCGACATAGAAGGGATGCTCAGGAGTAACTTTAAGGACCATGCTTCCTGTGCGGACGATGCGGTATTCCTCGACGTCATGGACCAGCACCTGGTTGACGGTTGCTTCAACGACGCTTCCGTCGGGCATGAATGCGAGCATGCTGTCGCCCTTCCTCACCTCGGAGATCGGCACCTCGGTCCCGTCGGCCTTCCGGATCGGTGTGTCGGGAAGGAAACACCCCTTGTTGTGGACAACAACACCATTGGCCAGGTACGTACCGGCCGGCGAGACAAGAAGGTTATAGGCAGGCTTGCTGCTCCGCGCGCGGCTGATGGAAGTTATCGATGCGGCGGAAGCGCGGCCGTCTTCGTACAGGATGACGGCATCGCCTTGCTCAAGGCGAGAAGCCATCCGAAAAACGCCGGGAGCTGTTTCGACGGGATGCTCTGCAGTAACGTGCACGATGCGACCGTTCATGCGTAGTTCGTAGTATTCTTCCGGCTGTACCTGCATGAGCGATCGCACGGTCACGGGAAGGACTGCTTGCCGGTCCACGCCGATCACCGTATCACCGCGCTTCAGCCGCTCGATCGGGACCGGNNAGGACAACTGCCGACAGAATTATGATCCGTTGAGCGATGTTCGTCATCGGGGAGCTCGAAGGGCCAGCAGGAAAGGCGTTAGAACAGGGCGGCAATGATGCCGCCGAGGATGGCGGCGGCGATCACGATGCCGATGGCGATGATGGTGGAGCCCACGACCCTGCCGAAATATTCCGCCACGGCGCGGTTGCCCCGGGCGATCTCCTTATCCTCGTTCAGGTTCGGGGTCAGTCTGCTCAGAATGCGGGGGATGAACAGCATGGATGCGAGGATCAGCAGGATGCCGATGATGCCACCTACCATCGTAAAGACGACCGCCCATCCCATATCGATATAGATATCGTTCATAGCACCGACCTCCTGTCAGTGAAACTTATTAGAGGATAATTGGTAAGGGTACCGTTGTCTTTCCAGAACCTGTGATTCCAAAAGGGGCGCCCCGGTCAGATCGCCGGAGCCGCCTTCTTTTTCTTGATCTTGATCGTGATCTCCCCTTCGGGGACGTTCACGGAGATATTGATATAGCTCAACATCGCGAGCAGCGCCGCGCCGATGAGGAGCATGCCGGCGGTATGGTATGCCAGCGTGTACGCTCCCGTCGCGTCAGCGATCCTGCCGGCCAGGATCGGGCCGACGACGCCGCCGACGCCCCATGCCGTGAAGAGGATCCCGTAATGCAGACCGAGATTCTTCGTCCCCCACTGGTCGGCAACGGTAGCGGGGAAGAGCGAGAGGCAGGCGCCGTAGTTGAACCCGACCACTGCCGAACCGATGATGAAGAAACCGATGGTGGTGAAGTAGGAATAGAAGAACATGATCATCGCCTGCATGATGCAGACGAAGGCTATCGTGATGGCCCGCCCGATGCGGTCCGATATGATCCCGGCAGCGACACGTCCGCCGGCGTTGAAGATCGCGAGGAGCGCGACAAAATAGAAGCCGACCTTGATGGTTCCGCCCGACTGGACCGAGACGATCTTGGCGAGATGTCCGATGATCATGAGGCCGGCGGTCGCGGCGCACGCGTACTGGAGATAGAGCGAATAGAAGAGGGGGGACCGAAGCATCTGGCGCCACGAGCCCTCTGCCGGCGCGGCCGCTGCGGCGTTTCCCGGCGCCGCCTGCTTCCCCGCCGTCGTGCCGGCAACGGGAGGGTTCGTTATGAACTGCGCCAGCAGCAGCGTCAGCAGGAAGAACGCGCCTCCGAGGATCCGGAACGCGCCGCTGACACCGTACTCGGCGAGGAGAAACCTCGAGAGGGGCGCGATGTAGACCGGGGCGAGCCCGAAACCGGCGACCACCAGCCCGGTGATCAGGCCTTTCTTTTCCGGAGGGAACCACTTGACCGCCGCCGGGGTCGCCGAGGCATACCCCAGACCGATGCCGGTCCCCGCCATCAGGCCGAAGCCGATCAGGGCCGGGAGCATCGCATCGGGCTTGCAGGACCCGGCGACAATGAGCCCGAGCCCGGTCAGGACCGCGCCGACGGTCGCGACGATCCGCGGCCCAAAGCGGTCCTGAAGGCGCCCCGCCGGCACCATCATCACCGCGAAGCATGCGATCGCAAGAGTATAGGGAAGCGTCGCCTCGGTCTTCGTCCATCCGAACCCGCCCTTGTCAAGCGGTTCGGTCAGCTGCTTGCTGAAGACGCTCCATGCGTACAGGATGCCGAGCGCCAGATTGAGGCCGAGCCCGGCTGCCGTTACGACCCATCCTTTTTTCCCCATGATGAGATCCTTTCCTGCGGGTGTCACCGATGAACGATCGGCCGGGCTCACGTCGAAGCCACTGAGAGAACCTTCAAAGCATGGTTCAGGTTCTATCCGTGTGTTCCGCCAAGGACAACGTCCACCCTTATTCCCTGCCCGAAGATGATGCCCCCTCTCCTCTTATC
>JAFNGD010000448.1 GCA_017885365.1 Nitrospirota bacterium | reverse complement strand
GTCAGGCTCATGGTGATGCGGAAGTCCACGCCGTCGTTCACCAGTCCATCGTAGACATTGATGAGCGGGATGTAGGTCTCGGTGATCGCCTCGAAGAGCCAGTCCTCTTCCAGGAACTGGTCGTACTCGGGATGCCGCACATACGGCAGGTGGCTGTGCAGCACCAGCGCAAGATAACCCTTTTCCATGTTTCCTCCGGGTGTTCTTCGACCACGGAGACAGGGAGCGCACGGAGAAGTGATCCGGCCTGCTTGCCAGCGTATCTGTTGACAGGCCTGTCGACCCTCCTCTGAACCTCGGTGCCTCTGTGGTGAGATAGGGTTGTTGAAAAGAAAAGCCCATCCACAGGGGATGGACTCTTGCACGAACTGGGCGGTATCAGTGACCGTCGGGCCTTACTTTTTCCTCGGCTTCTGCTTCGGGAACGTGCCCGGCGAGGTGATCTCGAGCAGCCTGCGCTGCCGCAGGACCTCCTGGGCCTCGGGCGATGTAATACCGCCGTGTACGCCGCGGACCGTGCCAGGAACGCCGTAAAGCTTCATGAACTCCTCGTCCATGAGCATCCACTCTTCATCCAGCACATCGGAAACGCCGTCCCGCGGCATGGTCACCCTGTTCGAGCGGACCAGCGTGAGGAACCGGCCGTTCGGCGCCATAAGACCCAGGTCGGCGCAAAACGAATGGGTCGGCCTTCCGAAGTCGAAGTACCAGCTGCCCACGCGTTCGTACACTTCCTGNNAGCTTGCTGTCCCATCCGAACCACGCCTTTTCCTTCTCGAGCCGGGCCTGGGGCAGCTCCCAGTAGCTCAGAGCCATATAGGGATCGCGCGCCAGCAAGGCCATCCGCTCGCCGCCGTATTCATGCGGGAGCGTGTCATAGGGCATCGGCGGCTTCTGCTCTGGCATCCCGGTGTAGTACTTGGCGTCGGACACCCGCTCCTGGGCCATGAGCGGCTCTTCGACACCCGAGGGCATCTGCCACTCACGCCGGGGCATTGCCTCCCCAACGGGTTTTGCCGCAGCGGTCGTGCGGGTCGCGATCCGTTCCTTCGGTAATGCCTTCGCGGTGCCCTTTTTCTTGGTTGACGCGGACGTGACCGTCTTCTTTGCGGATTTCGCTGCCGACTTTTTGACCGCCTTCTTGACAGCGGCTTTTACGGTCTTCTTGGTCGCTGCAGATGCGGTCTTGGCAAGGGCCTTTACCATATCCGCCTTCTTCGCCCCGGCGGGCAGGGCGATCTTGTTCTTCCTGGCCAGGGCTTTGAGTTCCGCGATCGTCTTGGATGCAAGTTCGTTCCTGTTCATCTCAAACCCCCTTTCCATCGTTCTCTTTCTTCTTAATAATTTTTACTATAACACAAAACACCGCGATTATCAATCAGTTTAAGGCCCTGCGCATTGCGCGAGGCTTTGACAAACCGGGGGAAAACGCCGTATACTGCCCGCGATGAACGTGCGGGTCGTGATAACAGGCCTGGGCGCGGTAACGCCGCTCGGGAACGATATAAAGACCGTCTGGAAGGCCCTTCTTGCAGGCCGTTCCGGGATCGGGCATATCACCAAGTTCGACGCGTCGGCATTCCCCGCCCGCATCGCCGGGGAAGTAAAACGATTCGACCCGCTCGGCTTCATGGCCCCCAAGGAGGCGCATCGAACCGACCCCTTCATCCAGTATGCTCTTGCCTCGGCCCTGATGGCGATGGAGGACTCCCGCCTTTCACTCACTCCGCACTCCGCACTCCGCACCGGCGTTCTTGTGGGCTCCGGCCGGGGCGGCGTCATGACGAATGAGAAGAACCTGATCGCCCTCCTTGCCAAAGGCCCCCGGGCCGTTTCACCGTTCTATACACCGATGACGCTCGTGAACATGGCGTCGGGATACATCGCTCTGAAACTGGGTGCCCGAGGTCCCTGTCTGGATGTCTCGACCGCCTGCGCCACGGGAACCAACTCTCTTGGCGAGGCCATGAAGATCATCCAGCGCGGCGACGCAGACGTAATGATCGCCGGAGGTACCGAGGCCGCGCTCACCCCGCTTGTACTCGCGGGCTTTTGCCAGGCCAAGGCGCTTTCCCAACGGAACGACGTTCCGGAAAATGCCAGCAGGCCCTTTGATCGGGACCGTGACGGCTTCGTGCTTGCGGAAGGAGCGGGTGTGCTGGTCCTGGAGGAACTGGGGCATGCAGAACAGCGGGGCGCCCCGATATACGCTGAACTTGCCGGTTACGGTCTCACCTCAGATGCATATCACTACACCCGCCCGGATCCTGCTGGTGATGGCGCGGCCCGCGCCATGTCCCTGGCCCTTGCCGACGCCGGCCTGGGACCGGAGGACGTCGATTATATCAATGCACATGGAACATCGACCGAATCGAACGACCGTATCGAGACGGCTGCCATCAAGAAGGTCTTCGGGGAGCATGCAAAAAAGCTGGTCGTCAGCTCGAGTAAATCCATGCTCGGTCACATGCTCGGCGCTGCCGGTGCCGTAGAAGCCGCCGTTACCGCTCTAGCGCTGCAGCAGGGCGCCATCCCGCCCACCATCAACTATGAGACCCCCGATGCCGCATGTGATCTCGACTATGCCCCGAACCGAATGAGAACACGGCCGATCAGAGCCGCTGTCAGCGATTCCCTCGGTTTTGGCGGCATGAACGCAGCGCTTGTCTTGAAAAAGTTCTGATCCGGAACCTGTCCGTAACCGCCCTCCGTTGCACAGAAGATCTACGGTTTGTCTACGAACTTCTTCCTAGGAACAATTACCCCCCGCCGTAAGAACTTATCCCAATTTCCTTTTTTCCTTTCCCGGGGTATCCTAGAATCAACAAGAACAA
>JAFNGD010000447.1 GCA_017885365.1 Nitrospirota bacterium | reverse complement strand
AGCGACAAGGCCGTGACGGCCATCATGAAGGCCAGCACGGTCCCCATGCTCATGCCCTTTTCCATGAGCGCGTAGACAATGGGGATCACTCCCGCGGCATTGGAATAGAGCGGCACGCCAAGTGCTACCGCCACGGGAACACCNNACGTACACCCAGACCTTCTGGAGGATCTCAGCAGTATTCGCCCGGGCGTACACAAACCGGTCCTTCATGGTCTGCTTGACCGCGCCGACCACCGTCCCGAGAGAATGGATCTTATAGACATATTCCTCGACCCACTTCTCCAGTTTGAGCCTGCCAATGATGTACCCCGCAGCGATGGCAACTGACAGGCCGGCACCCATATAGATCGCCGCCACTTTCCAGCCGAACAGGCCCCACAGGAGCACCAGGGCCACTTCGTTCACCATGGGCGAGGAGATAAGGAAGGAGAAGGTAACGCCGAGCGGAACACCGGCCTCCACGAAGCCGATGAAAAGCGGAACAGCTGAACAGGAACAGAAGGGCGTGACAATGCCGAGGAGCGCAGCGAGAATATTCCCGATAAATTCCCGCTTATGAGACAGAATGCGCTTCGTACGCTCAGGAGGGAAATAGGACCGCACCACGGATACGACGAAGATAATGACCGACAGCAGCAGGAAGATCTTGATCGTGTCGTAAATGAAGAATTCGAGGGCATCGGACAACCGATTACCCTGCGCCATTCCGAAAACCGAGTACACCAGATAATGAGCGAAATCTTTCAGCATGCCCGCACCTCATATAAAGAATAATTTATATGATATCGGGCAGGGGCCGGATTGTCAAGGCAATTTACGGCAATTATTGTCTATGAGCCGCCGCATCCGGTATATTTGAATTAACATTCCTTGATTTGTCCAAGATCATATTCAAACAGGCAGAAGGGAATCCCCGCTCATAACTAAGCTACACTTTCTTCTTAAGCTCTCCCCGCACCCACTCATCGATGCGAAGAGCCCGATAGCGGAAGATGTCCTCGAGCTGCCGCCGCACCGCAAACGCGTGTACCATGCCGCCCAAAGGGCCGAGAGGCAGCTGGTAGGTGACGGTATCGCGCATCAGTGTACCGCCTTCGGAGTCCTCAAAGGTGTGCAGATGGCTCCAGGACCGATATGGCCCGACCAGCTGGATGTCAGTAAACTGCTTAGGAGGCTGGTATCCGATAATCCTGCTCTTCCAGGGTAGCGGAAAGCCGAACCACCGGATGGTATAGTCGAACTCCGCACCCTCGAACATCTCGGTCTTCGCTTCCCGGTCCTTCATTACGAACTTGAGCCAGTCCGGGGTGATGTCGAAAAGGTTGCGGGGATCCTCGAAAAACACAAAGGCTTCCTTGCGAAGTAGCAGCAGGACCTGCGAGGTCATGAGACGGTGGGTGGACCGGTCAATGCGTTCGAAGTGGAGGGAAAAGGTTGGGGGAGGAGTGTGGGACATAGAAGCGCCTACTCAGGCAATTCGGTCTCTCGCAAAGCACGCAGAGTACGCAAAGGTAACATCCGGCTTATTTTGTTCATGATTCTTTCCTTTTTTCTTGGCGCCCTTTGCGCCTTTGCGAGATATAAACCGTTTTTTCTTCTCTCTTGAATGACCCTTGTCCTTCTGACCCGAGCTTTATATCCTTTGAAGGTTCTCCTTCGAATCGTTCTTCGGCGAATTCACCTTGGTCGAAACCTCGTACAGCTCCAGATCCTTGTCCGGACAGGGCTTGAGGACCGGCAAGAGCCTCTCCTTCTCATGGACGGCGGGGTCGAGCCAGCGGCTCGTGTCATCCATGGGAAGGATGACCGGCATGCGGTCGTGGATGGGTGCGAGGACCTCGTTCGCATCGGTGGTGATGATGGTGCTCGTGCAGACCTGCGCCCCTTCCGGCGAGGTCCAGAGGTTGTAAAGCCCGGCCATGCCGAAGGGCTGCCTGTCCCTGCGATGAATGTAGAAGGGTCGTTTCTTCCCGCCCTCGTTCTTCCATTCATAGAATCCGTCCGCCACGACCAGGCACCGGTGTTTGCTGAAGGCCTCTCGGAAGCTCGGCTTCTCGGCAACGGTCTCTGCCCGGGCATTGATCATCTTGTACCCCTCGTTCAGCTCCTTGCACCACGAGGGTACGAAACCCCAGTGGCAGAGAGAAAGGCGGTTCTGCCCGCCTTCGTTCACGATGATGGCGATGTCCTGGCCTGGCGCTATGTTGTAGCCCGTGGGCATTGTGAAGGATTCGCCAGTGAGCCCGAATAGCTTGGCGATGATCTCGAACGCGCTATGAAGCTCGAACCGTCCGCACATTAATATCTCCCGGCACGATATCGGCAAAGTCAGGATCTTTCATCGCAGAGGACGCAGAGGTTTATGTTCCGCAAACCCATACTGTCTTTCTTTGCGGCTTGGCGTCTTTGCGAGAAATACTTGCCGTTATGATCGAGTTGGATCTTTTAAACGTCTAAAATAGTCTTTAAGACACAAAGCCAAATCATCTTAGCCACGGATGAACACGGATTATCACGGATTGAAATGTGCAACCTGATTTACGTTCGTGTCATTCATCCAGCTGTTTGGTTTCCTCTGTGTCCTCTGCGGTCCAATACTGCGCTGTTCTGCTTTGCTATAGCTGTGCAGTCGTACTCGTCCGTCCAGCCGCCTGCCTCCGCAGCACCGCCTTCAGCGCCTCCATGGACAGCAGCACGACCGCACTGATGGCCGTGACAATGCCCAGGTCCGTGAATGTGGGAAAGCGTATCCCGAAGGTCTCGCGCAGTGCAGGGATCTGGATAAGCCCGAAGACCAGAACCAGTTCCCAGAAGATCGCCAGAAGCAGCCATTTGTGCGGCGGCGCCTTGAAGATGCTGTACCTGAGCGACCGGAAGCTCATGGCGATGACCAGCTCGACGACGATAAAGAGGAAGAACATCTCGGTCCGCATGTGCTCGATCTCTCCCAGATCGTGGAAGAAGATCCAGAAAAAAAGCGGTGCCTCCACAACGAGCGCCAACAAGATGAAGGTCATCACTTCCCTGGTGAACACGCTCTCCTTCGGGTCCCGTGGCGGCCGCTGCATGATGTCCGGGTCCGGCGGCGACACGCCCAGAGCGAGGGCCGGCAGGCCGTCGGTCGCCAGATTGATGTAGAGGATGGCGGCGGGCAGGAGCGGCAGGTACTCCGGGCCCATCATCAGGACCACGCCGCCGATCACCACCACTTCGGTGATGTTGGCCCGCAGGAGATAGGTCAGGTACTTCTTGATGTTGT
>JAFNGD010000446.1 GCA_017885365.1 Nitrospirota bacterium | reverse complement strand
GAGCCGATGAAGAGGTCGCAGGCGTAGTGGCCTGCAGCCTGGCAGAAGGCGCGGTTCGACCGCAGTGAACCGTCGCGGCCCACGAAGAACACGTCTGGCCGGGATGCGATGTACGCTTCCATGCCGACCTCGGAGCCGAAGGAGTGGATCGATTTCACGAACCCTGCCTCGATGGCCGGGATCATTGTCGGGTGGGGGTTCAGGGCCCAGTGCGTGCAGATCTTTCCTTTGAGCCCCAGGTCCTTCGCGTAGGTCGGGAGCAGCAGTTCGATGGCAGCGGTATCGAACCCGATGCCGTGGTTCAGGCGCGTAATGCCGTACTCTGCGTACAGGCCTTTGATCGCCATCATGGCCATCAGGACCTGGACATCGGTGATGCCGAGGGGATCGCGCGTGAAGAGCGGCTCGCAGTAGTGGTCCGAGGGCGCCTGCACGAAGAAGTCCACCCAGCCAGCCGGGATGTCAACGCGCGGGAGCTTGTCCATCACCTCGTTCACCTGGGCGATGACGACGCCGCTTCTGAAGGCCGTTGCCTCGACAATGGCGGGCGTGTCCTCGGTGTTCGGGCCGGTGTAGAGGTTGCCTTCGCGGTCCGCGGCGAGGGCCGCGACGAGCGCCACCCGCGGGGTCAGGTCGATGAAATAACGGGCGTAGAGCTCCAGGTAGGTGTGAATGGCTCCGATGCGTATCTTTCCCTGCTCTACGAGTTTCGCGAGCCGCTCGGACTGCGGGCCGGAGAAGGAGAAGTCCACCTGCCGCACCTGGCCCCGTTCGATCAGCTCCGTGTGTTCGGGAAGCGCCAGCACGGACTGGACAATATGCAGGTCGGCTACGCGCGACGTGTCGGTCCTGACCAGACTTTTCGCCAGGAAGTCCGCCTGCTTCTGGTTGTTGCCTTCGATGCAGAGGCGGTCGCCGGGCTCGATGATCGCTTCGAGGAAGGGGACGATGTTCGCAGCAGCGACCTCCTTGCCGCGGCTGAAGGCAGCGCCGCGCATGAGGCGCTCCCGATAATTCCATTCGAGGGTATTATGGGAGGGTCTGGTCATAGTTTGTTCGGAAAAGAAAAGAACAGAGGATAAAATCTTTCACCGCGAAGACGCGAAGAGCGCGAAGGACATCAAAAAAACAAAACTCTTGTTGCTTTTATTCAAGAACTACAAAATTTCCTTTGCGTCCTTCGCGCCTTGGCGGTTCAAGCCGTTTCTGGTTTTCTCTGTCTACGTTATTGAAAAAATCATCAAGCCTGATCTTATTTCAAGAAGTCCTCGCGTCCTTCGCGCCTTCGCGGTTCAAGCTGTTTTGGTTTACTCTGCCTAAGTTATTATGAATCTCTCCGTCTTGAAGGCTACTTCATCGTCACGCCCATCACGAGGTCGGAGAACCAGGTGGCGATGCCCGGGAAAAAGCAGAGCAGCACCACGGCCAGCATCATGAGCAGGACGAAGGGGACCGTGCCCCACATGATATCCTTCAGCGGGATGTCGGGCGCGATGTTCCTGATGACGAAGATGTTCAGCCCCACGGGCGGGTGGATGAGCCCCATCTCCATCACCACGGTCATGACCACGCCGAACCAGACCAGGTCGAAGCCCGCTGTCTTGAGCGGCGGCAGGATGATCGGCGCGGTCATCAGGATGATCGAGACGGGCGGCAGGAAGAAGCCGAGCACCACGACGAAGAGCAGGATCACGGCGAGCAGCACCCACTTGGACAGGTGCATGGCCACGATCCACTCGGCAGCCGACTGGCTGATGTGCAGATAGCTCATCACGTAGGAGTAGAGGAGCGACATGCCGATGATGAACATCAGCATCGTCGATTCCCGCAGGGTGGTGGTGTAGATGATGCTGGCATCCTTCGGCTTCCAGACCTGGTATACCACGGCGATCAGGATGAGCGCCAGCACGGCGCCCAATCCGGCGGTCTCGGACGGNNGCGATCATGACGCCGGTGAGCAGGATCACGAAGGGCAGGACCCGCGGCAGCAGCTTCACCTTGTCGCGAAGGGTCAGGTGCGTCTCGTCGAGGTAGGCGGACTTGTCACCGCCGCGCTCGTATATCTCGATGGCCGCCTTGTACTCGCTCGTGTACTGGAACGCGGCGTAGACCGAGAAGAGCACCACGAGCAGGATGCCGGGGCCGATGCCGGCCAGGAACAGACGGCCCAGGGACTGCTCGGACGCAATGGCGTAAAGGATCATGGTGATGGACGGCGGGAGCAGGATGCCGAGCGTACCGCCGGCGGCAATGATGCCGGCCGCGAAGCCGCCGGAATAGCCGCGCTGGCGCATTTCGGGAATGCCGGCGCTGCCGATGGCCGAGCAGGTCGCGGGGCTCGAGCCCGCCATGGCCGCGAAGAGCNNAGCAGCGTGATGCTCGCCATCTCCTCATAGACGTTCTGGGTGATGGTGTCGAGCGCAGAGGCGGGCATGAACACGAGCATGAAGAGGGTCGCCACGCCGCCGAGGGAGAAGGCGATGGGCACGCCCGAGAACATGACCGCGAGCGTGACGACGCCGTAGAGGGTCCCTATCACGCCGACGCTCATTTGGCCTCCCGGTACTGCAGGAAATGCACGGGGACCTGCAGGAGGATCTGGAACGACAGGTTCGTCATGCCGAAGGCCAGCAGTCCATAGGGGATCCAGAGCGGCGGGGCAAAGGCCGATGAGGTCGTATGGCCGCCGGCCCAGGCCTCATGGAACATGGCCCAGGACTTCCAGGCAAAGAACGCGCAGAAGGCGAGCGAAAAGAGGTCGATGAAGATCTTCCGTATCCTGTTGACCTTCGGCGACAGGATGCCTGCCAGCGCCTCGATGCCCACATGACCGCGGTAGGACTGCACGTAGGCGCCGCACATGAAGAT
>JAFNGD010000445.1 GCA_017885365.1 Nitrospirota bacterium | reverse complement strand
TATCAGCATCTATCTGTGTCTAAGGCTTTATCAGTATCCTCAGTGTCTCATAGATCTTTAAAGTCTTTGACACGGAAGACCCTGATGACGGCTATGATCACGACGGATAGGTCAAAGGTGATCCTTTTCCTGATCCAGGTCCAAAGACCTATCATGCCTCTTCCGTCGTTATATCCGCCTTTATCCGTGTCAAAGATCCAGATCAAGTCCTTTGAAGCTGATCGGCAGAAAGATGTTACTTTACCAGCTCCGCGATGCTGTCCTTCTTCCGGTACACCGTCCCCTGAAAGAGCGCGATCCTGCCGCCTGCCTCGTCGGTCACCGTGATAAGGTAGGTTGCGAGCTTCGGGTTCAGCGAGACCTCCTCGGCCTCGGCGAACAGCGTTCCGCTTTTCACGGCCTTGAAAAAAGAGATGCTCACATTGATCGCCAGGGCAAGGGTCCCGTGGGAGTTCGAAGCGATCGAGAAGACCGCGTCCGCGAGCGAGAAGATCGCTCCGCCGTGGACCGTTCCGGCACTGTTCAGGTGATGGCTGCCTATTGTCATGCGTGCCCGCGCCTAGCCCCCGCCGTATTCCAGCATTTCAACGCCGAGGTGATGGGCAAAGCGGTCCTGGTGAACGAACTTTTTCAACGTGTCCATGGGCGCCTCTCCGGAAAAGCCTGGGTGAACGCGGTCATTATAGACCACTTCCGGCCCGGCGTAAAGATGTCAGTGAACCGGCAGATCGAAGGGTCTTTGCTCTCCCTGCCAATATTGGGCGATCAAGGACATTGGCCGCTGCACCCGGGATAGGGCTGGCTTTCTATCCAATAGGGTAGTATAATCCGACAATTAGGAGTCTTCATCTTGAGCTTCTGCTGCATCGGGGCGCACACGCATCTCCTGTTTATTACGCGCCGTAATTGACAAAGTCCCTTATGCCTGCTACCTTTGCCGTATATGCATTATAGTACCGGTTGTTGAATAAAGCCTATGCTGGGGGGGTACAATGAACAAGTTCGCAAGAAACATCGTTTTTTCAGTTCTGGTCTGCGCTCTGACAATGGTATCGATGGTCATGCTGCCGAGCGCCTTCGGCGGCGACGAAAAACCGAAGAAGTTGGATGGGAAGACCCTGTTCCAGACGAAGTGCCTCAAGTGCCACAAGCCTGCGAAGTTCAAGGAGCAGGCGAGCGACCGCAAGGGCTGGGTGCTTACGCTCAGCAGGATGCAGCGCGGCACCTGCCAGATCACCGATGAAGAGCTCGAGGTCCTCGCCGATTACCTGGCGAAAGAATATGGGGATTAGCCGCCTGCTTTCGTTTACGAGATCGAGGACCGGCGGACGCATTATGATGGTCCGCCGGCCCCCAACCCCAAGAGTGCTTCCGCATTCCGATACATCATCTTTTCTTTTCTTCCTTCCGGCATTCTGAGCCGCAGCGTACGGTCAAGCATCTCCTTCTGATCCGTCCAGGGGCTGTCGCTGCCGAACAGCACCCGGTCCTCGCCGAACGCCGACAGGACCTTCACGAACTCCTCGTCGGTCATCTCCGTGAGCGTCATCGATGTTTCGGTGTAGACATTCTCACAGGCCCCCAGAACGCGCGCCCGGTCCCACTGCCTCCAGCCTCCCACATGCGTGGTCACGATCACGAGATCAGGGAACTCCTTCGCGATGGTCCGGACGCGATCCACGTCCGCCTGGGTATTGCCCGGAAAGGCGATGTCGTACCCGGCGTGAAAGACCACGAAGAACCCGAAGTGCTCGATAAGCTGGTAGAGCGGATACATCGTGCGGTCATCGATGAAGAACCCCTGGTACATGGGATGGAGCTTGACGCCCCTGATGCCGGCGTCTGCTGCCTGCAGAAAGAGCGTGTTCACTTCGTCCAGGCTGTTCCCGGGATGGACCGAGATGAGGGGTGCGATGCGCCTGCCGGCGATATGCCTGCAAAATTCGAAGATCGGCAGCATCTGGGCCGGCCGCGTCGCGATGTTCGCCACGACGCTCGCGCCGATGCCGGCATGGTCCATGGACGCCAGCAGGCCCTTCAGCGTCCCGTCGGTCCGCGGTACGTACTCGCCGGAGTCTTCGGCAAGGGTCGCAAGCGCCTGTTTGGCGATCTTCTCCGGAAAGATGTGCGTATGGAAGTCGATGATGTTCATAGTGCGAGCTATCAGCGGTCAGCCTTCAGCCATCAGCGAAAACGAGGTAATCGCTGCCTTTGCATATGGCTGACGGCTGAAAGCGATTCTACAGCTTCCGGTTGTCGATGACCCTTTTTGCCTTGCCTTCGAAACGCTCGATAGACTTTTTCTCCACCAGTTTCACCTCGACCGCGATGCCGAGCTCCGTAGCCATGCGCTTTTTGATGGTGTCGATGAGCTCCTTCTGCTTTTTCATCTCGTCGAAGAAGATCTTCTCCGACGCCTCCACCAGCACCGTCGCGTCGTCCAGCGCGCCCTTCCGGTCAATGATGATCTGGTAATGGGGCTCGGTCCCTTCGATCTCGAACAGCACGGCCTCGATCTGCTGCGGGAAGACGTTCACGCCGCGGATGGTCA
>JAFNGD010000444.1 GCA_017885365.1 Nitrospirota bacterium | reverse complement strand
TCGGCGTAGATGGTGTCGAAGGCAAGCGACGACTTGCCGGACCCCGACAGGCCCGTGATGACGACGAGCTTGTCCCGCGGGATCTCGAGGTCGATGTTCTTGAGATTGTGCTGGCTGCAGCCTTTGAGGATGATCTTGTCCATAGGTATCGTACCCGGCGACGGGGCAGGAACGAAATTATACTCCCATAACGGCAGGGGAGTAAAGGGTTTTATCGTTTTCCGTTCCCTGCGTACTGCATCGGGACCGCTCCCCATCAGTTGTTACAGCCCGCTATCATGGATGGAGTGAAAAAAATAGTTATGGACAGGATTAATATGTTGAGCTATAATTCATTAAATTTGGTGTGAACCACATATTATGGTATGCAACAATATGAGCCACGGAAGTCTTTTTTAATCAAATGGTTGACAAATAAAAAGGCCAAACATTGGAGGGCCATGTCATGAAGAACATTACTGTGCCCGAGCCGATTGTCCGGGGAGCCCGTCAGACGTATTGACGAATTAAGGACCTTATGGCCATAGGCAGCGATAAAAAAAGGTTCAGCCTCGCGGTCAAGTTAAACGCCCTGTCCATCGCGCTCATCCTCGTGACGGCCGTCGGGATCTGCCTGTACACGATCCGCACGGAAATGGCGAGCTCTTATCAGGAGCTCCTGAACCACGGCATTACCATCGCCGAAACAGCGTCCCAGAACTGCGAGTATGGGATCTATACCGAGGATCGGGACGCCCTCCGTCGTGCCCTGCAGGGGCTGTCGAAGGACGCCGATATCGCCTATGTGGCGGTGCTGAACGCCGGGGGCCACGTCCTTGCCAAAATATCCTTCCAGAGGTCGGTGGATTTCTCCGAGGAACAGCACCGGGGGGAGGCCATCGCGGGCCAGGTCAGCCACCGGGACCATGCTGGCGGCGATGGCGCCCAGTACCTGGAGATCCTCTTCCCGATCGCGGCCAGTACCGGCGGCATCCTGGACCCCCTGATGCAGTCCGCAGAGAGGTCCGACCAGAAGGTCATCGGATACCTCCGGTTGGGGCTGATGCAGGAAGGATTGCGCAGGAAGATCCGCGGCCTGGTCGTCTCCACCGCGTTCTTCACGTCGGTGCTCGTGATCATGGGAAGCGTGCTTTCCTTCTATTTCTCACGACGGATCACCCATCCCCTCTTGCACCTGAAAGCGGCCGCTGAGGAGATCGCCAAAGGCAATTTCGACACGCCCATTGATATCCGCACGACCGATGAGATCGCCGACCTTGCCCGCTCTTTTGACTATATGCGCGGCCGCGTGCGGGACTACAACGAGCAGCTGCAGCACGATGCGCTCCATGACGCGCTGACCTCGCTGCCGAACCGGGCGCTGTTCATTGACCGGCTGCAGCACGCGATCACCCTGGCAAAACGGCGTCCGGGATATTACTTCGGCGTGCTGTTCATCGACCTCGACGGCTTCAAGGTCATCAACGACAGCCTGGGCCATACGGTGGGCGATCTGCTGCTCATCGCATTCAGCAAGAAAATCGTAACGTGCGTCCGGCCTCTCGACACGGTCGCTCGGCTCGGCGGCGACGAATTCGCGGTGCTTCTCGAGGACATCAGCGGCGAGAGCAACGCCATGTTCGTCGCGTCACGCGTCAAGGAAGAGCTGAAGAAGCCCTTTCCCATACCGGGCAACGAGGTGTTCGTTACGGGCAGCATGGGAATAGCCCTGAGTTCCAGCGGATATGATACGCCGGAGCAGGTCATCCGGGACGCCGATACCGCCCTGTATCAGTCCAAGGCCCACCGCCGTTCGGACTTCACGATCTTCGAACCGGCCATGCACGCCCGCGCGGTGGAACGTCTGCGGATCGAGATGGACCTGCGGCGGGCCGTCGAACGGAAGGAGTTCGTGGCCTATTATCAGCCGATCCTGTCGGTCAAGGAAAAAAGCATCGTCGGCTACGAGGCCCTGGCGCGGTGGCACCATCCCGAACGGGGGATTATCTTACCCGGCAATTTCATCCCGATGGCCCAAGAGACGGGCATGATCGTCGCGATCGACCGGCTGGTCCTCCAGCAGGCATGCGTACAGATGAAGAAATGGCTGGACCTGTTCCGGGGGAACCACCTGAACTTTGTGAGCGTGAACCTTGCACACAAGCAGATCCTGCAGCCGGACCTGGTCGAACATGTCGCACTGGTGCTGGAGGAGACCGGGCTTCCTCCCGAACATCTCAAGCTCGAGATCACGGAGAATGTCCTGTTCGAGAACCCTGAGTCCGCTTCGAACCTGTTGTCGCGGCTGCGGGGCCTCGGGGTTCAGCTGTATATCGACGACTTCGGGACGGGCTATTCCTCGCTCAGCTACCTTCACCGGCTGCCGATCAACGGCTTGAAGATCGACCGCTCTTTCGTCAAGCGGATCGACGATGTAGGCGAGAACCATGCGATCATCAGGACCATCATGACACTCGCCCGGGATTTGAACATCGACGCTGTCGCCGAAGGCGTGGAGACCGCGAACCAGCTGGCGCATATCGCGTCGCTGGACTGCGCCTATTGGCAAGGATTCCTGTTCTCGAAGCCGGTGATGAGCGAGGAAGCGCAGGCGCTTATTGCGGTTTAGGGTCTGTGAGACGGGTGGTTCGGTGGCGGGGAGGGAGCAGGAATGGGAGACCGACAGCCGATGGCCCGGTCTGTTTCAGAGTGACAGGTCTTTCCACGCCGCCCCCGGGGGGGTGAAGATATCCCCGGGGGCGTTTCGGGCTACTATTTTTTTGCCGAATCGATCATGTACTTGACCGCGGCACGGACCTCTTCGTCGGTGCAGGCAGCACATCCGCCCTTCGGCGGCATGGCCCGCTCGCCCTTGATCGCGTCCTTGACCAGTTCCTTGATCCCTTCTTTTTTCTCCAGCTGGACCCATATCTTGTCGCCGAACTTCGGAGCACCTGATATGCCGGTGCCGTGGCAGGCGATACAAACCGATTCGTACACCTGTTTTCCGGTCCGGGCGGCCTTGGCAGCACCGGCTGCGGCAACGGAACTGGCGACAATCCCGAGAACCATGACGAGCGATAACGCTTTCCGCATCATACTGTCCTCCCTGAATGAGTAATGACCGGCCCGTGAACCGGACTCTGGGGCATTCTATCCGGTCCCCGGTCGGACGGCAAGGGGAAAGGGGGTTGGGCTTGACCGGTCTTGCCGCGTCCCGATCCTGTGTTCCCCGTCCCTTACCCCGTCTCCTGCATCTCCCGCTTGAACTCCGACGTGTAGTGGAACCGGATCTCGGGGAAGTCCTGCTGCAGGCTCTTGATGATCCAGGCAGACTCTGCGAGGTACACGAGGTTGCCGTCCTTGTCCATGGCGATGCGGTCCCACCGGTACTGGCAGAACTTTTCGACCACCTTCGGGTCCTCGGCGGTGAACCAGCAAGCCTTGTGGACGTCCATGCGCATGAAGCGGCACTTGGCGCTGTACTCGTGCTCGAGGCGATACTGGATGACGTCGAACTGGAGCTCGCCCACCGTTCCCACGATCCGGCGGTTGCCCTGCTGCTGGGTGAAGAGCTGGGCCACGCCCTCGTCGGTGAGCTGCTCGATGCCCTTGGCGAGCTGCTTGGACTTTCCGGGGTCCAGGTTCACCAGCTCCTTGAAGATCTCGGGGGAGAAGCTCGGTATGCCCTGGAACTGCAGGTCTTCGCCCTCGGTCAAGGTGTCGCCGATCTTGAAGTTCCCCGTGTCGTACAGGCCGATCACGTCGCCGGGGAAGGCCTCGTCGATGATGCTCTTCCGTTGGCCCAGGAAGCTGGCCGGGTTGTTGAACCGGATGTTCTTGTCCAGCCGCACATGGTGGAAGAGCTTGTTCCGCTCGAAGCGGCCCGAGCAGATGCGCAGGAAGGCGATGCGGTCGCGGTGTCGGGGGTCCAGGTTCGCGTGGATCTTGAAGACGAATCCGGTGAAGTTCTTCTCGTCGGGCGTCACGGTCCGGACGGTCGAGGGCCTGCCGAGCGGCGGCGGGGCGATGCGCGTGAAGGTGTCGAGCAGTTCCTTCACGCCGAAGTTATTGATGGCGCTGCCGAAGAAGACCGGCGCCAGCCCGCCGTCCAGGTACTTCTGCACGTCGAAGGGTTCGTAGGCGCCCTCGATGAGCGACGCATCCTCCCGGAGTTTCACGGCGTAGTCGCCGAGCTGCTGGTCCAGCACCGGATCGTCCAGGCCCTTGATCGCCAGGACGTCCTCGGCCACGGTCACGCCGCCGGGCCGGAAGAGGCGGAGGCTCTTGTTGAAAAGGTTGTACACGCCCTTGAAGGACATGCCCATGCTGATGGGCCAGGACAGGGGCTGCACGCGGATGTTCAGTTTCGTCTCGAGTTCGTCCAGAAGCTCGAAGGGGTCCTTGCCCTCGCGGTCCAGCTTGTTCACGAAGACGATGACCGGCGTGTTCCGCATGCGGCAGACGTTCATGAGCTTCTCGGTCTGCTCCTCCACGCCCTTGACGCAGTCCACTACCAGGATGACGCTGTCNNACGGCCGTGAGTGTCCGATAGGTGTCCTCGGCGAAATCCTTGTGGCCCGGTGTGTCCAGCAGGTTGATCTTGAGCCCGTTGTACTCGAAGCCCATCACCGACGTGGCCACGGAGATGCCGCNNATGAAGTCCGAGGAGGTGCTCTTCCGTATCTTGTTGGACTTTACGGCGCCTGCGGTCTGGATCGCGCCGCCGAAGAGCAGGAGCTTTTCGGTGAGCGTCGTCTTGCCGGCGTCGGGATGGCTGATGATGGCGAAGGTCCGCCGCTTGCTTATTTCTTCCGCGTAGCTCATTGTTTTGTCTTTTACTATAGACCCTTGACCCTTACTTCTCTGGTGCAAAGGCCACGTAACATAACAACTTGGGCCGGGCATGTCAAGGAGAGAGTTGCTCCCGGCACCGGGCTTCAGGCATCACGGGGGGCCGCATTTTCCCCGATTGTTTCTATAATCGGAAACTCGTTGGCCATTTATATTATTTATAGGCAAAATTCTTGACATTGCCGGGGGGGTATGTTAATTTTTTCGAGCTTAAGCAGGGAAACCATCTGTTTTCGTTCTCGCGGGGCGCACGCATGATCGACCTCAACATCGCCTTTTTTATCCAGCTCGCCAACTTCATCGTTCTACTCATCGCGCTGAACTTCATTCTGTTCAAGCCCATGCGCGCCATCATGCTGGAGCGCGAGGAGGGAATCGGCGGCGCGCTGTCCGACGCCAAGACCGCTCAGGAGCGGATGCAGGGCCTTCTCGAACAGTACAATGCTTCGCTGGCCGAGGCCAAGCAGAAGGCGGCAGCCGCCTACAACACCCTGTACCAGCAGGGGCTCGATGCCCAGCGCGACATGATTACCGCCGAGCGCACCAGGGCGGGCGAGCTCCTGGACAAGGCGCGGAAGGAGATCGCCGCCGCTGCCGCAACTGCGCGCGGCGACCTGAGGAAGGAAGCAGAGAAGCTTTCGCAGGATATCTCAGCGAAGCTGCTCGGCAGGGCAGTTTAACGGCAGGAGACAGAAGTCAGGGGCCTGAAGAAAACAGACAGTAGAAACCCCGGTATCATCATTATAATAAGAATAAACGGCATAGCAAACCATGAATGACAAGATAAAACATAGCCTTTCCACGCTTTTCTCCCTCCTGATGGTCCTTGCTGCTGCAGCGGTGTTCGCAGCGGAAGAAGGACACGGTGGGCAGGTTGCCGAGGAGTACACCTTCATGGCCGACTGGCTGCCTCGCCTGGTGAATTTTGCCATCATCGTAGGGCTGCTGGTGTACTTCCTGCGGAAGCCCGTCCGCGACATGTTCCGGAACCGCTCCGCGGAGATCGCGAAGGCTATGCAGGAGTCGAAGGACGCCCGGGAGCGCGCCGTCGCGGCGCTCACTGATATGGAAAAGAAGATGCGGGAGATGGAGGCCGAGACCCGCACCCTAATCGCCGAGGCCCAGGCCCGCGGCGAGAAGGACCGGCAGGCGCTGGTCGAAGAGGGCAAGAAGATCGCCCGGGACATCCAGGAGCAGATCAAGACCGGCACCGACATCGAGGTCCAGAAGGCCAAGGCAGAGCTGGCAGCCGAGGCAGCGGTCCTGGCCGTCGACCTGGCCGAGGGCAAGATCAAGGGTACGATCACGAAGCAGGACCATGAACGGATCGTGAAGGATTACATCTCCAGCGTGGGAGGCCGGGGTTGATCACCATTGTCGGTAAGCGATACGCCAAGGCCCTGGTGGAGCTCGCCCACGAGAAGAACGTTGTGGACAAGACCCGCGCCGACCTCGCCGCCTTCGCGGCCGTGGTGGACGGGCAGGCGTTGCTCCAAAAACTGTTCTCCAGCCCCGCGTTCACGCCGGCCGCCAAGAAGGCCGTGATCGGAGAGCTGGCTACGAAACTGGGTCTTCAACAGACCACGACACGGTTCCTTTCGCACCTGGCCGAGACCGGCAGAATCCGGAACTTCAGCGATGTGCAGCAGGCCTTCGAGGAACTGCTGGCGGAACGCCAGAACCGCGCCCGGGCGAAGGTCACGACCGCGGCAGCCCTGGCGCCGGCAGAGCTCGCCGACATCAAGAAGAAGATCGAGACCGTGACGGGCAAGCAGGTCGAGATCGACGCGAAGGTGGACCCGGCCGTCATTGGCGGCGCGCGGGCCCAGATCGGCAGCGTTATCTACGACGGGACCATCAAGAACCAGCTTGGCAAGATGCGCGAAAAGCTGGCGAAGTAAGTCGAAAAACAGTCGATAGTCGACAGTCGATAGTCAAGAGAAAGCCGTAGTCTGTTGTCTGTCCGTCTGCTGTCAGTCATCTGATCCATAAGGAGTTTACCGATGCAGATCAAGGCACAGGAAATCA
>JAFNGD010000443.1 GCA_017885365.1 Nitrospirota bacterium | reverse complement strand
CCGTGCCTCCGTGGTTGAATCTCATGTATATTATCGGCCCCCATCGTTCATCACGCCCTTCTCGAGGTGGCGGACGAGGTGGGCCCGCTCCGCCGCTCGGGGATCATGGGTTACCATGATGATGGTCTTGCCGAACTCCTTGTTCAGCCGCCCCATGAGGCCCAGGACGTCCTCGGCCGAGACGCGGTCCAGGTCCCCGGTAGGCTCGTCGGCCACGAGGATCGTCGGGTCCGTCACCACAGCGCGGGCGATGGCAACGCGCTGCTGCTGGCCGCCGGAGAGCTGGGAAGGGTAGTGGTCCATGCGGTCCTGGAGGTTCACGACGGCAAGGGCCATCTCGACGTGCTCGCGCCGCTCCCTGCGGGAGAGCCCCGTGAGCAGGAGCGGCAGCTCCACGTTCTCGTAGGCCGTGAGCACGGGCANNAGGTTGTAGAACTGGAAGATGAACCCGACGTTGACGGCGCGCCACTGCGCCAGGTCCGTCTCGGAGAGGGACGAGATGTCCACGCCGCCGATGGTCACCGTGCCGCTGTCAGCCTTGTCGATGCCGGCGAGAATGTTGAGCAGCGTGCTCTTTCCCGAGCCCGACGGGCCCATGAGCGCGAGGAACTCGCCGTCGCAGATCTCGAAGGTGATGTCCTCCAGCACCGGCACGGTCTGGGCCCCGCGCCGGTAGGACTTGTTGACGTTCCTGATGGAGACGATGTTCTGGGGGCAGCGCTGTTCCATGGGGAGAAGAGTCTCTCAGGAGCCGGAGGCCAGGAGCCTGGAGTCAGAAGAGGCATCGAGAAGACAATTTTTCCGATCCCGTTTTCTGTCTCCTGACTTCTGAATTCTGGCTCCTGACTCCTGCTTCTTATTTTTCCTTCCGCTTCACCTTCGAACCGCTCCTGAGCTTCTTCGGCGGGTTCACGACGACCTTCTCGCCCGGATTGATGCCTTCCCGGACCTCGATGCCGTCACCGATCCTGTCGCCGACCGTGATGGCCGTTTCCACGGCCTTGTCGTCCTTGACGATGAACACGACCTGTTTCCCGTTCCGGGAGACGACGGCTGCCGGGTTCACGGAGGTCCGCGGCGTTTCCTCTTCGCGGGTGATCTCCCGTTCCAGGAACGCCACGCGTGCGCTCATCTCGGGCAGGACACGCGGATCGCGTTCGGCGAAGCGGACCTTCACCATCACCGAGGCCTTGCTGCGGTCGGCGGTNNCGGCAGGGCGTCCAGCTGGATCTCGCAGGGCTGGCCCACCTTCACCCTGGCGAGATTCGACTCCGATACGTCCACCTCGACCTGGAGGGAGGCCATGTCCGCGATGGTGACGACCGAGGCCTTCGCATTGGCGGCGGCCCCGAGGGGCGTCACGATATCTCCCACATCAGCGTTCTTCGTCAGGACCACGGCGTCGAAGGGAGATCGGATCAGGGTGTATTCCACCGCGACCTGCGCTGACCGCAGGGCTGCTTCGGAGCCAATGACTGCGGCCTGGGCCCGTTTCAGGCGGGTGTCTGCGGCGTCCAGCTCGGACTGGGCCACGTACCCCTTGGCGGCCAGCTCTTTCATGCGGCGGAAGTTCTGCTCGGCGTCGGCCAGGTCCGCTTTCGCGCTGCTCACGCCGGCAACGGCCTGGTCGTTGGCCGCCAGGACGTCCCTGTTCTCGAGGCGGGCGATGATCTCGTTGGTCCTGACCCTGCTCCCTTCCTCCACGCCGAGCCATTCCAGCCTGCCCGTCGCCTTGGAGGCCACTGCCGCNNTTGCGCTGTGCCACGACATACCCGCTGGCGTTCAGGAGTGTGAAGGACTGGGAGGGGTAGACCCGCGCCACGACCGCGGTCTCCACCTCGACAGCAGGGTTCGCGACGAACATGAAAACGACGGAGAGTACTACGATGACGCTGATGGCGATGAGGCCCCACCGGGGTATTTTCTGTTTGCGCTGGAAGTTCCCGCCCGATTTGTCGAGCTTCAGCTTCGACAGGGCGCTGTTCGTCATGGATGATCCCTCGGAAAGCCGCTCAACTGATGTGTGCAGTTCCAATTTTCGCACACGGTCGGGTTTTGCGCAAGGGTAAAAAGCGGCGGCAGAGAGAACTCCGGACGTCAGCGCGGCATCAGAGGGGCGGATAGCGGGCGGGTCAGGGATTCATCAGGAACTCGTCGGTCTCGGTCCTGTTGTTGGTGACGATGACGCGGCGGCCTTCGATCCGGAGCCGCCCCTCGGCATGGAGCTGGATGGCGCGGGAGTAGATTGTGTGCTCCTGCTTCAGGATGCGCGCAGAGAGCGTGTCTTCCGTGTCATTGTCGAGGATGGGCACCACGGCCTGGATGATGATGGGTCCCGTGTCCATGCCTTCGTCCACGAAGTGGACGGTGCAGCCCGAGAACTTGACGCCGTGCTCCAGCGCGGCCTTCTGCACGTGCAGGCCCGGGAAGGACGGCAGCAGGGCGGGGTGGATGTTCAGGACGCGATGGGAGAACGCCTTGAGCAGCGTTGGCGTGATGATGCGCATGAAGCCCGCGAGGGCGACGAGCTCCACGTTGTGCTTCTGCAGCTCCTTCACGAGCAGCGCATCGTACTCGTCGCGCCTGCCCTTGTATCCTTTCGCGCTCACGTGGACGCCGGGGACCTTGTGCTTGCGCGCCCGCACGAGCGCATAAGCGTCGGCCTGGTCGCTGATGACCACGGCGAGCTCGGCAGAGAGCTTGCCTTGTTCGATGTTGTCGATGATGGCCTGGAGGTTGGAACCGCGGCCGGAGACGAGGACGCCGATGCGGACCTTCTTCATGGAGAAAACCTCATGGGATGGCGGTCGGAATAAAGCTCGGCAGTCGTCTGTCGGCAGTCACAAGAATTTCGACTGACGACTATCGACTACCGACTGGTTCACTTTTCAGCGTACTTCACACCCGGCCTGCCCTTGATGACCTCGCCGATGTGAAAGGCCTTGTCGCCGAGCTTTGTTGCCCGTTTCATGACCGCGTCGGCCTGCTTCTTCGGGACCGCGAGGACCATGCCCAGCCCCATGTTGAAGGCGCGGTACATCTCATCATCATCCACGCCGGACTTCTTTTGCAGGAGCCTGAAGATCGGAGGGATGTCCCAGGTCTTTTTGCGGATGAGGGCCTGGGTCCCCTTGGTGAGCATGCGGGGGGTGTTCTCGGTGATGCCACCGCCGGTAATATGGGCCATGCCGCGGATTTCGAAGTTGTTCATCAGCGCCAGTACGGTCTTCACATAGATCCGCGTCGGCGTGAGCAGCACCTCACCGAGGGTGCCGTTGCCCAGTTCGGTCAGCGTGTCGTCCACGCCGTAGCCGGCCTTCTCGAGCAGGACCTTCCGGACGAGCGAATAGCCGTTGCTGTGCAGGCCCGACGAAGCGAGGCCGATGAGCTGGTCTCCTGGCTTGATGCGTGATCCGTCGACGATGTTCTTCTTCTCCACCACGCCCACGGCGAAGCCCGCGAGGTCGTATTCGTCCTCGGCATAGAACGACGGCATCTCGGCAGTCTCGCCGCCGATGAGCGCACAGCCCGCCTGTTTGCAGCCGTCGGCGATGCCCTTCACAATGTCGGCATGGTCGTCGGGTTTGAGCCTGCCGGTGGCGAAGTAGTCCAGGAAGAAGAGGGGCTCGGCGCCCTGCACCACTATGTCGTTCACGCACATGGCCACCAGGTCGATGCCCACGGTATCGTGCTTGTTCATCAGGAAGGCGATCTTGAGCTTGGTGCCCACGCCGTCGGTGCCGGACACGAGCACCGGGTTCCGGTACTTCTTCAGCGCGAAGAGACCGCCGAATCCGCCGATGTCCGTCAGGACCTCGGGGCGGAAGGTTGACTTGACGAAGGGCTTGATCTTCTGAACGAACTGGTCACCGGCATCGATATCCACTCCGGCGTCCTTGTAGGTTATGGCCATAAAGCTCCTTTAACTGGCTGAAATAAAAAAAGAATCCTTTGCCCGGATCGTCTGTGAGCCGTCACTTTTCAAGGGAAGCTTGGCAAACAAGCACCCTTGTCGCCCCCAACGATCGAGTGTGCAAAACATGGTGTTATTGGGCCAAAATCGGTACGATACTACCGAGAACCCCTCGTGATGTCAACAGGTTTTCACTGCAGCAGAAGGAAGCGGGCGGAGCGGCAGGAGCGGCTATTTTGTGACTTTTTGCTGGATGTCCTGAACCGTGGGGTTGTGCAGGAGCTCAAGGAACCTGGGATTTGCCATGAGCGAGGCAATGTCCCCGGATCTTACCGCGTTCAGGATCTCGGGGTCTTCGAGAGCCTTCATGAACTGGGGATCGTCCTTGAGCGATTCGATCTTGCTCATGACCTCCCTGTCGCTCAGCATCTTGTCCTGGAGGGCTTTGACCTCGCCGGCCCGACCGGCCTGCGGCGGCGATGACGATGAGCCTTGCGGACGGATGGCCCGGACCTTGGCCTCATCAATCTTGAGCGTACCCAGGGAACCGGTCCTGATGGTGTATACGCCGCTGCTCAGGGACAGGACCTCTCCGGTGATGACGCTGCCGTCGGTCAGCTCGATCTCCTTGATCTCGGCGGCCGCAGAGCCCGCGGCCAGCACCCCGGTCATGAGCAACGATAGCAGAAATGTCCTCAGCATGGACATACTATAGCCCAATCTCCTCCGGGTTGCAAGAGGGGCCGTTCCTGACCGAGCCCCTTGGAAGGGCCGGGTCCGTGATGATCGTCGCATTCCTGCCGTATTGGTCCCTGATGGCATGGATATTCCGGCGGTTCTGGCCGATGGCCGAGGAGAGGTCCGCGGGGTTCACGGCGAAGGTGATCGGTCCGGACGCGTTCCCGGGCTCGAGGAGCGCCCGCATGGACTCGAGGAACCGGGAGGATTCGACGAGCTGTCTGAATGCCGGATGCCAGGGCCCGGCGAGCACCGTGCCCGGGCGTTCGAGCTCTTCCGTGGGCTGGAGGCCGACCCGGACAACGGTGATGCCCGCTGCGTCGAAGCGTTCAATGGCGTCACGGCATAGGTCCACGGCATCCTCCAGGGACAGCGGTGTGTATCTCCCCGTGCGATAGAGCACCGCGAGGGGCGTGTCCCTGATCACGAGGGCCGGATAGATCCTGACGAGGTCGGGCTTCAGGGAAATGACCCTGTTGACGGTTGCATGAAATCGCTCTGACGTATCTCCCGGCAGTCCCGGCATGAGCTGAAGGCCGATGGTAAAGGCATGCCCCCGGAGCAACCTGACGGCGTTGACGGTGTCGGTGCTCGTATGCCCGCGGCCCGAGAGCAGGAGTACCTCGTCGTCCATGGACTGTGCACCGAGCTCAACGGTGCTGACATGATACTGCTTCAGGAGGGAGAGGATGCCGGGCGTGACAGCGTCAGGTCTGGTGGACAGGCGGATGCCCGCTATCCGGCCTGTTGAAAGGAACGGCTGGACCGCGCCGAGGTACTGTTTCTGAACCTCAACCGGGAGTGCGGTAAAACTTCCGCCGTAGAATGCGACCTGGACCGGACCGTCCGGTGAAGCCGTCGCAAGATAGGATGAGATGGCCGAAGGCATGGATGAGGGGTCCGGAGGCGCGCTCTTCCCAGTGATGCTCTTCTGATCGCAGAACACGCACTGGTGGGGGCAGCCCGCATGGGGGATGAAGAAGGGGATGATCATGTTCAATACAGGAGGCAGGAGCCAGAAGCCAGGAGAGAAGAACGAAGGGAAGGTCACTATTTCTCCTGACTCCTGTCTTCTGACTCCTGACTCCTTAGTCTTTCAAGCGCCTCTTTCGCCGCCCGCTGCTCGGCTTCCTTCTTGTTCCTGCCGGTCCCCCGTCCGCAGACATCGCCGCGTATCGAGAGCTCGACCGTGAACTCTTTCCGGTGGTCGGGGCCGGACTCGGACACAACGCGGTACTCCGGCAAGGTCTTGAGCCGCTCCTGGCAGAGCTCCTGCAGCTCGGTCTTGTGGTCCGCGGTGCCGCCTGCGGTCTGGACCCTGTCGATCCTGTCCCTGAAAAAGCGGGTAATGAAGGCGCCTGCCTGTTCGATGCCGCTGTCCAGGTAGAGGGAAGCGACGAGGGCCTCGAGGCTGTCGGCGAGGAGCGAGTCCTTGTCCCGGCCGCCGGTCTGCTCTTCACCCCGGCCCACCAGCAGGAACTCGCCGAGGCCGATCTCCCGCGCCACTGCTGCAAGGGACGGCTCGCTCACCACGGCCGCCCGGATGCGGGACAGCTCCCCCTCGGAAGCTCCGGGAAGGGCGTTCATGAGGAGCTCGCTCACGACGAGACTGAGGACGGAGTCCCCTAGGAACTCCATCCGCTCATTGTGCTCCGACAGGCGGTTCTCGTTGGCGTAGGATTTGTGGGTAAGCGCGCGCTCCAGCAGGCGGGGATCACGGTAGGTGAAGGCGATCTGCTGCTGGAGCTCGCTGACGGGGCGCATATTACGGCCGGAACTTCCTGAACACGAGGGTGGCGTTGGTGCCGCCGAACCCGAAGGAGTTCGACATGGCGATGTCGACCTGCTTCTTTCGCGCCGTGTTCGGTATATAGTCCAGGTCGCATTCGGGGTCGGGGTTCTCGAGGTTGATCGTCGGCGGCAGGACGCCGCGCTCGAGCGCGAGAACGCTGATGACGGCCTCGACGCCGCCGGCCGCGCCCAGGAGGTGGCCGGTCATGGATTTCGTGGAACTGACCGGCACCTTGCGGGCATGGTCCCCGAACACGGTCTTGATGGCCATGGTCTCGAGTTCGTCGCCGTACTTAGTCGACGTGCCGTGGGCGTTGATGTAGCCCACCTCGGCGGGCGTGATGCCCGCGTCCCTGAGGGCCATCTTCATGCACCGGGCCGCGCCCTCGCCGTTCGGCGCCGGGGAGGTGATGTGGTAGGCGTCCCCAGAAAGACCGTAGCCGATGACCTCGGCCAGGATGGCCGCGCCGCGCCGCTGCGCAGACTCCAGGTCCTCCAGGACAACGATGCCCGAGCCTTCACCCATGACGAAGCCGTCACGTTCCGCGTCAAAGGGGCGGCTCGCGCGTTCGGGTTCGCTGTTCCTGGTCGAGAGGGCTTTCATGGCGTTGAACCCGCCGACGCCCAGCGGGCAGATGCAGGATTCCGCGCCGCCGGCGAACATGGCATCGGCGTCGCCGCGCTGGATGATCTTGAACGCGTCGCCGATGGAGTGCGTGCCCGTGGCGCATGCCGTGACGGCGCAGGAGTTCGGGCCCTTGGCGCCGAAACGCATGGAGATATGGCCGGCCATCTCATTGATGATCGACATGGGAATGAAAAAGGGCGTGATCCTGCGATACCCTTTTTCCATGTAGGCGCGATAGGACCGCTCGATGGCGGGGAGGCCGCCGATGCCGGCGCCGGCGATGACGCCGACGCGCTCGGCGTTTTCGGGCGTGATCGGAAGCCGGGCGCTGTCCATGGCCAGCTGGCTCGCGGCGATCGCCAGGTGGATGAACCGGTCCATCTTCTTGATCTCTTTCGGTTCGATGTACTTAGCCGCGTCGAAGCCCTTCACCTCGCCTGCGATCTGGGTGGGAATGTCCTTGTCATCGAACTGGGTGATGGGCCCGATGCCGCTCCGGCCGGCGATCAAACCTTCCCAGCTCGTTTCCGTATCCAGTCCGACAGGGGTGACCATGCCGACGCCGGTGACCACGACTCTGCGATTCAATGAAGCACCTCCTGCTCATAAAATCCGAAAAGCCAAAA
>JAFNGD010000442.1:12480-15396 GCA_017885365.1 Nitrospirota bacterium | reverse complement strand
AAATCTTCGTACATAAGAGGCAGTCGTTAGTCGAGAGTCAGTCGACAGTCGATAGTCATTGCTTCGGAATGGCTGACTACTGACTGCCTCATGACTGCCGACGCCTTTCTTCTTGACTGAAGTTAATAGAACAGCATGAACCGGCGCGAACGGATGTTCAAGAGCAATCCGATGGCAAGGAAGGTGGTGATGATGGACGTGCCTCCGTAGCTGACGAGGGGCAGCGGAACGCCCACGACCGGAAGGATGCCCGTGGCCATGCCGATATTGATGAAGACGTAGAGCGACAGCATGGACACGATGCCGCCTGCCATGAGCGCGCCCATCTTGTCCTTGGCGCTGTTGGCGGCGTCCACCCCCACCAGGAGCAGGATGACGTACAGCACGATGAGGAAGCTCGTCCCGATGAATCCCCGCTCCTCGGCGATGACGGCAAAGATGAAGTCCGTGTGGCGCTCGGGCAGAAAGGCCATCTGGCTCTGCGTGCCCCTGCGGAAGCCCTTGCCCGTGGTCTGGCCCGAGCCGACGGCGATCTTGGCCTGCGTNNGCGTGGTAGCCGCTCCCCAGGGGGTCCGAGGACGGGTTGATGAAGGCGGTGATGCGTTTCTGCTGGTAGGGCTTGAGCGATTTCCATATCTTGCTGCGCACGGGCGCCACGAGGAGCACCGACGATGCGATCACGGCGCCGAGGACGACGACGGCCATCACGCTCCTGAACCGGATGCCGGCCAGGATGACGATGAGCGACGAGGTGAACATCAGCATGAGGGCCGTGCCGAGGTCCGGCTGCTTCATGACGAGCACGAGCGGGACGAGGAGCATGGCCCCCGGCACGAGCAGGTCACGCAGTTCGTACCCGCCCTGTTTCGGGTCTTCGGCGAAATACCGGGCCAGTGCGAGGACGAGCGAAAGCTTTGCGAGCTCCGAGGGCTGGAACGCAAAGGGGCCGAGGGGGAGCCAGCGCTGGGCCCCCATGCCGGTCTTGCCCACGAAGGCCACGAGGAGCAGGAAGACCAGGGACAGCGCATAGAGGACATAGGCGTAACGGCCCACGGTGTGGTAGTCCGGGATGAGCGCGGCGAACATGACCATGATGCCGAGGCAGACCCAGATGATCTGCTTCGTGAACAGCGATGAAGGCCCGTGCGCGGTGTACGTGGCGCTGTACACGGCCGTGAGCCCCATCATCGCGATGCCGATGATGAGGGCCACCATGCCCCAGGGCACATTACTGAGCAGTCTTCGTTCCAGCATGTCGTAAATACTCCTCGATGACCTTCCGCGCCACCGGCGCGGCCGCTGCTCCGCCGTGTCCCCCATGCTCCACCACGACGGCCACGGCGATCTTCGGGTCGTTCGCGGGGGCATATCCGATGAACCAGGCGTGGTCCTGCGTTGCTTCCGTGAGCTTTCCGCCCGGGACCTTCTGGGCGATGACCTGCGCAGTACCGGTCTTGCCGGCGACCGGTGCGAGCGGCGTTGCCGCACCGTGGGCCGTGCCTCCCGCCTCGGACGTGACGCCGAGCAGCGCGCTTCGCACTTCCTCAAGCGCTTCTGGCTTGAAGACCACGCGTCGTTTTTCTACGGAGGGGAACACCTTCTCGGCACCGGTTTCCCGGCTCCGTGTCCGTTTCAGCAGCTGGGGCTGGTAGAACACGCCGCCGTTCGCCACGGCGCCGATCATCTGTGCCGCCTGGATGGGGCTCACGAGCATGAACCCCTGGCCGATGGAATTCATGAAATTGTCGGCAGGATACCAGGGCTCATGGACCTTTTCCTGCTTCCATGCCGCGGTCGGGACGAGGCCGGGCTTCTCATCCGCCAGCACGATGTCCGTCTTGCTCCCCAGCCCGAGCTTTCTGGCGTACTGCGCGACAAAGTCGAAGCCCATGCGGTCGCCCATGGTGTAGAAATAGACGTCGCAGGACTCCACGAGCCCCTTGTGAAAATCAACGACGCCGTGTCCGCCCTTCTTCCAGCACCGGAAGACCTTGCGGCCCGTGCGGAGGGAACCGTGGCACGTGATCGTCTCGTCGGGGTCGATCTTGCCGGAATCGAGACCCGCGAGGGAAACCACGATCTTGAACGTGGATCCGGGCGGATAGACGCTCTGGACCGCCCGGTTGTAAAGCGGGTGCGAGGGATCGTTCGAGAGCTTCACCCAGTCCTTAGGCGAAATGCCCCGCGGGAAAAGGTTCGGGTCATAGGTGGGGTGGCTCACGAGCGCCAGGACCTCGCCGGAGTTCGGGTCCATGGCCACCACGGAGCCGGCGCGGTCACCGAGCGCCTCCTCGGCCGCTCGCTGGACGTCGAGGTCCAGGGTGAGGTAGAGGTCAATCCCCGGCTTCGGCTCCTCGATGCCCAGGTCCTTCACCTTCATGCCCGCGGCGTTCACCTGGAGCATGCGCCTGCCGGCCGTGCCGCGCAGGAACTTTTCGTAGACCTTCTCGAGCCCGCCCTGGCCTACCAGCAGACCGGTGTCCGCCTGTTCCTGCTTCTTCTGGGCCTGGCTCACTTTGCCGATGTAGCCGAACTGGTGCGACGCCAGGCCGCCATAGGGATAATACCTGCGGTGTTCCGGTTCAACGATGACGCCGGGCAGGCTCTCCTGCCGCGCCTCGACGGTCGCCACCTCGTCCCAGGGCGCTTCCTCGACGATCTTCACGGGTTCGTACTTGCCGCGCACGGACTCCGCGTCATCGAGCGCCTTCCGGATCGCCTCGGGCTTCATCCGGACGATGGGCGCGAGCCTGGCGATGGAGTCCTCGAGGGAAGCCGCATCCTCCGGCACCAGGGATATGTCGAAGGTGAGGACATTCTCCACCATGGGCCTGCCGTTCCGGTCATACATGATGCCGCGCGGCGGCCGGAGCTTGATGGGGCGAATGCGGTTGCTTTCGGCGAGCTCCTGGTACA
>JAFNGD010000442.1:0-12433 GCA_017885365.1 Nitrospirota bacterium | reverse complement strand
AGGGCTGTGGTGACCGCCCGGGGGAGCATGCGGCCGAAGAAGAGGCCCACGAGCGGGACCGTTCCGTAGGTGAGCTCCAGGAACAGCGCGGAAAAGATCGATTCGGCAAGGCAGAAGCCGAAGAGCAAGATGATGTTCGACGGGCTCTGGACGTCCAGGACGCGTCTGCCCAGGAACCCCGCGAAGAGCCCCACGACCCCGCGGGTGAGGCCGGAGTACCCGATGAGGCTTGCCGAGCCCAAATCCTGTGTCAAGCCGATGGCAACGCCGGCAAGGGCCCCTTCCACCGGGCCGCTCAGCAGACCGATGCCGTAGAGGACGGCAAGGCCCAGATCGGGCGTAACGCCGCCGAGGGAAAGGGGGGCGAACAGGCTTGCCTGGAGCGGGAGGAGCAGCAGGAGAACGATGAGATACACCCGGGGTTTCATTGCTTGAACACCAGCACCTCTTCGAGGCGGGAGATCCGTACGACCGGATCGGCGTACACGGTCTGGAACGAACTGGCCTCGTGCTTCCGCACCTTCGTCACCCTGGCCACGGGCAGGCCCTTGGGGTAGATGCCGTCGAGGCCCGACGTGACCAGGAGGTCGCCCTCTTGGACATCGACGTAGAAAGAAACATACTTGAGCGCGCACCGGTCAAGCTTGCCTTCGAGCAGGCCCTCTTCCCGATTCCGCTGCACCCGCACGGCAATGGTGCTCCCCGGATCGGTCAGGAGCTGCACACGCGCCGTACCGGGCAGGACGGCCTGGACCCTGCCCACAACTCCGTCGGGCGTGATGACCGCGAGGTCCCGGTCGACGCCGGCCGAGGTCCCCTTGTTCACCGTGACCGTGCTCGACGAGGGTGAGGAATCCCTGCCGATAACCTGCGCCGTGATCGACGCGGGCGGATTGAGCTTCTTAAAGCCCAGGGCCTCGCGGAGACGCTCGTTCTCCGACAGCAGCTCGTTCGTGATCTGGTTCTCGAGGCGGAGATCGCCGAGCTCCTTGGCGAGGCGCCGGTTCTCCCGCTCCGTGCGGACCAGGAATACGTAGCCGCTGCCGAGGCCGGCAATGCCGTTGTAGGTACCCGTGATGATCCGCTCGAAGAACCCGGAAACGGCCAGGACCGGCTTTTCCAGCACCGAGAACCGGCCGGCCTTGACCTGGATGGTGACCAGCCAGAAGAGGAGGAGGAACAGTGCCAGGATGGCGATGTACTTTTTGTTCTTTTCGAAGAAGCCGGGCATGCTGACGCCGTTCCGATCTACATCATGACTTTTCTGAGAACGTCGAGGTCGTCCAGCACCTTGCCCGCGCCGAGGGCGACACAGGTGAGGGGGTCCTCGGCGATGATGATCGGGAGCGAGGTCTCCTCGCGCAGGAACACGTCGAGTCCCTTGAGGAGCGCGCCGCCGCCGGCAAGCACGATGCCCTTGTCCACGATGTCCGCCGAGAGCTCCGGCGGCGTGTTCTCGAGTGCCAGCTTGATGCCGTTCAGGATCTGGCTCACGGGCTCGGCCAGGGACTCGCGCACCTCGTCGTCGTCGAGGATCAGGGTCTTGGGGATGCCCGATACGAGATCGCGCCCCTTGATCTCCATGGTCTGGCGCGTGCTGTCGGTCTTGTACGCGGAGCCGAGCTCCATCTTGATCGACTCGGCCATCATTTCGCCGATGAGGAGGTTGTACTTGCGCTTGATGTAGTTGATGATGGCCTCGTCCATCNNCGATGTCGACGATCATGTTGCCCGAGGGCTCGGAGATGGGGAGCCCGGTGCCGATGGCCGCCGCCACCGGCTCCTCGATGAGGTAGACCTCGCGGCCGCCCGACGAGATGGCGGCGTCCTTCACGGCGCGCTGCTCCACCTGGGTGATCCCCGAGGGGACGCCGATAACGATGCGGGGCCGCATGAAGGACTTGCGGTTGTGCACCCGCTGGATGAAATACCGGAGCATCTCGCCGGTCACGTCGAAGTCGGAGATGACGCCGTCCTTGATGGGCCGGATCGTCTGGATGTCGCCGGGGGTCCGGCCGAGCATCTTCTTTGCCTCGGCGCCGACGGCAAGGACCTTGCCCGTCTTCAGGGACTTGGCGACGACCGAGGGCTCGTTGCAGACGATGCCCCTGCCCTTGACGTAGACCAGGGTGTTGGCCGTGCCGAGGTCGATGGCCATGTCGTTGGAGAACCAGCCCATGATGGTATTAATGAACATTGTCGTGTGATGCTCCTTTCGATTACAAATACCGAACTCAGCAACGGTTCGACCGCAGCGGGTTCAGCCGACGCGAAGCGACCTGCGATCAGGTCCCGAGCTCAGGAAGCTCGTCGCGCTTGCTGCGGCATGGCGATAAAGTTCTTTTCCTGCCGGCAGGAGATTATAGTCTCTTGTCAAGAAACGTTCTGCGGATTGTCATTTTCCGAGGCCGTTCCGTCGTCTGTCTGCGGGGCCGCTGCAGGAACTGCTGCAACGGCCGCATCGGGGGCGGCCGCCGTGACCGGGACCGGAGAGGCCGAAGGTCCTGCCTGCACGGCGTACGTCCGCGCGAGGAGGTCGCCGATGCGCATCCCCCGCTCGTCGCCGAGCGCGGCGAGGGCCTCCACGCCCAGGACCAGGGGGCCGAATATCCAGCCGGCATAGGGAATCCGGAACAGCAGGAAGGCGACGGCCAGCGGCATGTTCCGGATGATCGACTCCCGGAAGGACAAGGCCTTGCCGGGGTCGTCGGCAGAGACGACACGAAGGCCGATGATCCTCTTCCCGGCACTCTGCTGGCTGAACAGTCCGTCCCGCACAAGGATATAGCCGACAGCGGCGAGGTAGCCGATCACGTCGGGCAGCCGCGCCAGTCCGATGACGATCAGAAGATCGATGAAGCCCGCGACCGTCCGGGTTGTGAGGTCCGTCTTCTGCATGCGCCTCCTCAGGCCCGCACATCATAGCAGAACACCCCGCTGATTTCAAGGCAAAAAAGGAAGGAATGGGCTTGCGAAAGCCCGGGAAGGGCCTTCTGACGGCGTTGAAGCTCCCTGCAGCAAGACTTCGGCGAGCTTAGTCGAGTCGCTGCAGGGAGCTGCGATCCCCGAGGAAGGTATCGTTCTTCTCATCGCTCGCTAACCCCGTCGCAAACTACGGGGAATGCGCTCGCTCCTGGATTGAAACTCCCCGAAACAAGATGCATGGAGCTTCGATCCTCAGGGAAGTTATCGTTATTCTCATCGCTCGCTAACCCCGTCGCAAACTACGGGGAATGCGCTCGCTCCTGGATTCAGGCCGCGGTCCCGGCAAGCCGCCCGGAAACATACTGCCGGAGGTTCCCGAGGACCCTCCCGATCCTCGGCGTTTGCGGGATCGTCGCGGACAGCCGGTCGATGACGCCCCGCTCGATGACCATGCGCAGGCTCGGGGCGAAGTGCTCACGAGCCTCCGGACCCTGAACGACTTCAANNTGAAGTCGTTCAGGGTCCGGAGGCTCGTGAGCTGCACCATTTCGCGCTGTTCGAGGGAGTCGAGGACGCCGGGCGAGTGCTCCGGCGTATCGGGGAGGCCGAGGCCCGCGGCCGACGGCCAGTCAACCGTGTCCCGAGCAAGGAGCTCCATGAACACGCGCCAGATGTCGAGCTTGTCCGCGTCGCGGACCAGTTTCGCCTGCAGAAGGACCTCGCCGTCAAGGCCCCGCGGCAGGGTGAAAACGTTGTGCAGGGCCACGGCGCGGAGGATGAGGGACCGCTCCGGCCCCGGGAGGTCCTGCAGGACGTTCCGCTCGAGCAGGACCTGTGCGCCCAGGACCGCATGGTTCTTCGACAGGCTGTCCTGGAAGGTCCGGTAGCGCCGGTACTGCGGGAACCGCCCGACGTCATGGAAGAGCGCGATGGTCTCGGCGATTGCAGATGCGCGTTCATCAAGACCCAGCTCCGCCGCGATCCGCCGGGCATTGCCGCAGACCTGGTGGGTGTGTTCTTCCTTCAGCACGATGTTCTGCTGGTCCTGCTCGTTCTGCGCAGCGTGGTCCTGAACGAAGCGGGTGAACCAGGAGCGGTATTGGGTGACGGTGTCGGCGTTCATGGCACGAGAGAGTATGTACCACAGATGCGCGCCGGACCGCAAGAGGAAAGGACGCCATGCACCGGACCACCTGATACAATTTCATTGACAAGTTCACGGCTCCGCGATAAATTGCAAAACATCGCAGATGCTCCTCTTTCCATTCCGAGGGCCCTATGATCAACCTGATAAAACTCCGGTACGAGGACAAGGTCGTGCTCGTCTCGATCCTGGTCGGCATAGGCGCCTGGGTCCTGGACGCCGCGATCGATTCCTTCCTGTTTTCCCATGCCGCGTTCCTGGACACCCTGCTCCTGGACATCACTCCGCACGAGCTCTATTTCCGGCTTTTCCTTTTGCTGGTCATTTTCCTCTTCGGCGTCGTGACCTCGAGCACCCTGGCGCGGCGCAAGTTCGTCGAAGAGGAGCTCCGGAATGCGCTTGCCCGGCTCGAGGACGAGAAGGCCAAGACCGACGCGGTCGTCGCGGCCATCCCCGACGGCATCAGCATCCTTGACCGGAACTTCCGGGTGCTGTATCAGAACCAGGTCCACCGGGAGCTGGTCGGGGACCAGCTGGGAAAGGTCTGCTATGAAAAATATGCCAAGCGCGATTCCATCTGCCCGGGATGTCCCGTCGCGCGGGCCTTTGAGGACGGCGGCAATCACCTCCTGGTGAAGAGCGTGCCTTCCGAGAACGGGATGAGTCATATCGAGATAAGCTCTTCCCCGCTCCGAAACTCGAAAGGCGAGATCATCGCCGGCATCGAGGCGGTACGGAACATTACGGAGCGCAAGCTGGCCGAGGAAGAACTGAAGAAGCACCGCGAACGGCTCGAAGACCTTGTGGAAGAACGGGCCGCGGAGCTCAAGAAGGCCAACGTCCGGCTTCACCAGGAGATCGCCGAGCGGGAGCGCATGGAGTCCGAGCTCTCCCGGGTGCAGCAGCTGGAGTCCCTGGGGCTGCTTGCCGGCGGCATCGCGCACGACTTCAACAACCTCCTGGGAGCCATCATGGGGAACGTCTCGCTGGCCATGCTGGATGTGGACCCGGCGAACCCCGTCTACCGGCAGCTCGCCAAGGCGGAACAGGCCTCCCTCAGGGCGCAGGAACTGACCCGGCAGCTGCTCACCTTCTCGCGCGGCGGCGAGCCGGTCAAGAAGCTCATCGCTCTTTCCGGCGTCCTTTCCGAGGCGGCCGGGTTCTCCCTGCGGGACTCCCGCGTCCTGCACGAGCTCGCGATCCCCAAGGACCTGTGGCCCGTCGAGGCCGACGAAGGACAGCTGATGCAGGTCTTCAATAACCTGCTGATCAACGCCGACCAGGCCATGCCTTCAGGCGGGATCATCCGGATCTGGGCGCAGAACATCACCCTCGGGCCGGGCAGCGACCTTCCCCTCGGTGCGGGGCGATACGTCAAGATATCGGTCTCGGACGAGGGCACCGGCATCCCCGCGGAGTACGTTGCGAAGGTCTTCGATCCATTCTTCACCACCAAGCAGAAAGGGAGCGGGCTCGGTCTTGCAGCTGGCTACTCGATCATTCGGAAGCATGAAGGTCTCATTACCGTCGAATCCGAGCTGGGCAGAGGCACGACCTTTCATGTCTACCTGCCCGCATCGCAGGGGGACGTCACTGTTTCCTGGCGGGACGACACGGTCCTGAAGGGATGCGGGCATGTCCTCGTCATGGATGACGAGGAGGAGATGCGCCACACCACGGGGGACATGCTTGTGCGGCTGGGCTACACCGCGGACTACGCAAGTGATGGCGGCGAGGCCATTGCCAAGTACCAACAGGCGCAGGAGGCGGGGCGCCCCTTTGGAGCCGTCATCATGGACCTCACGGTCCCGGGAGGCATGGGAGGAAAAGAGGCTGCCCGGAAGCTGCTCGAGATCGACCCGGAGGCACGGATCATCGTGTCCAGCGGGTATTCGCATGATCCGATCATGTCCGATTTTCGCTCCTACGGGTTCCAGGGGGTGGTGACGAAGCCGTACCGGATGCGCGACCTCTCCGAGGTCGTGGCAGCGGTCATCGGAAGCGGAGGCACGTAGGAGCCATGTTCATTCGCAGCCTGAAGGACTGTCCCGAGTTCATCGCCGGGGACAACTGCCGGCTCCGGGAGATCCTGCATCCGGATAAGGCGGACCTGGCGCTTCGCTACAGCCTCGCGCATGCCGTGGTCGCACCCGGCCAGACCACATGGCTCCATGCGCTCAGGACATCGGAAGCGTACTATATCCTGTCCGGCGAGGGCATCATGCACATTGACGGAGAGCGGGCGCCGGTCCGTTCGGGGGACACGGTCTACATCCCGCCACGGTCAAAGCAGCAGATCACGAACGCCGGGTCCGCCGACCTCGTGTTCCTCTGCATCGTGGACCCTGCCTGGCGGAAAGAGGACGAGGAGGTTGGAGGAGGTTGTAGAAAATAATCCTTGACTTTGGCCGGGGGGTATGAGAATATTCGCCCTGAAGTTCGGACGTCTTTGTCGTTCACGCGGCCGCAAAGATCCCATCTTTGCGGTTTTTTTTTGTGACGCACGTTTCCGCTGCTTCAATTCTCACGGAAGGAGGTTCCGCACACATGGCAAAAGGAACCGTAAAGTGGTTCAATGACTCCAAGGGTTTTGGATTCATTGCTGCAGAGGACGGCGCAGACGTGTTCGTTCACTTTTCTGCGATCCAGGACGCTGGCTTCAAGTCCCTGGCCGAAGGGCAGGCAGTGACGTTCGACATTGAAGACAGCCCGAAGGGCCCGAAGGCAGCGAATGTCGTAAAGGTCTAAGCACCGCGCATCCACGAATTAAGGCAGGTCACCATCAGGTGGCCTGCCTTTTCTTTTTTGTGCGACCACGAAAAAAAACCGGGCAGGGAGCCTGTCTCCCTGCCCTTCTGCCATCCCCGGTGTGATGTCCTGCGGCCGTGTTCCTTCTCTGCATAACGAGAATATACATCCTGTATCATGTCAAGGAACATCCTTCCGGTCCGCGGGCCGCGTAGCGGGGGTGCGTGATGCCGGTGCGTTTTTTTGCTTTTCTCCTTGCGGGCGACTATGTTATACTCCCGGCCATGGAAAACGAGATTCTTCCCCTCGACCAGATGCTGGCAGAGCAGGCCCGGCTGATCCCCCGGAAGATGTTCGTAAAGTTCGAAGGCAGAAAATATTCCTACCGGGACATGGACCGGCTTGCCTCGGGGTACGCAGCGTTCCTCCTGGAGCAGGGGCTCAAGCGGGGCGATCGGATCGCCCTCCTGAGCTGCAATTGTTACGAATATATCGCGGCCTACTTCGGCATCATCCGCGCCGGGGGCTGCGTCCTGCCGGTCAATCATCTGCTGACCCACGAAGAAGTGGACTTTATCCTCGAGGACGCGGGCGTTACCACCGTGTTCCACGATGCCGAGTGTTCCAGTACGGTGCAGAAGCTCATGCAGCGCGAGCGGGGGAACCGGCGGTATCACTCGCTGCCGGAGGTCGCGCTGCGGTCCCCGGGAGCTGCTGCCCAGCCTGCTTTTCCCCGGACCGATCCCGATGAGGTCTCGACCATCCTGTACACGTCCGGCACGACCGGCAGGCCGAAGGGCGCGCTCCTGACCCACCGGAACATCATCGCCAATGCGCTCGCTTCCAACGAGATCATCCACATCTCGCCGAAGGACCGCTTCGTGGTCTTCCTGCCGCTGTTCCATTCCTTCACCTACACGGTCTGCGTGGTGCTGCCGCTCCTGCGGGGCGCCATGCTCTCGCTGCTGCCGGGTGTGCGGCCGTTCCAGCGTGTCGTGAAGAGCCTCATTGTGGACCGCATCACGCTCTTCGTCGCCATCCCCACGGTCTACAAGATCCTGGCCGAGAAGGACATGCCCTTCTTCATCAAGCTCCTGCTGAACCTCCGGCTGTGCGTCTCCGGCGCCGCGCCGTTGCCGGTGAAGGTCATCCGGGAGTTCGAGGCGGCCTTCAAGGTCCCCTTGCTCGAGGGCTACGGTCTGACCGAGGCCTCGCCGGTGGTCTCCATCAATCCGCTGGAAAAGGGAAGGAGCAAGCCCGGCACGGGCGGCAAGCCGCTCCCGGGTATCGACGTAAAGATCGTGGACGATGCAGGCACACCGCTTCCCGTGGGAACGCCCGGCGAGCTTATTGTCCGGGGGCCCAATGTGATGAAGGGATATCTGAACCGGCCCGAGGACACGGCCAAGACCATCAAGGACGGATGGCTCTTTACCGGCGACATCGCCGCCCTTGACGAGGACGGGTACATCAGGATCATCGACCGGAAGAAGGACCTGATCATTGTCGACGGCCTGAACGTGTATCCCTACGAGGTGGAGGAGGTCCTGTACCGGCACCCCGCGGTCAAGGACTGCTCCATGATCGGCGTTCCCCACGAGCACGAGGAAGGGAAGGAGCTGGGCATCATGTACGTGGTGCACCAGACGGGCAAGAACGCCACGGCGAAGGACCTCCGCGAATATCTCGCCGAGCACGTAGCCCACTACAAGATCCCGCGGCGGTTCATCTTCACCGAAGAACTGCCCCGCACCGCGACCGGCAAGATCATGAAGAAAGAGCTCCGCGTCTGGTACCGCGAGCAAGAGATGAAAAAACAGTAGGCCCGGCGCGTCGCCAGTCTGCTTCTGCCGATGATCCCTCCCGGTCCTTCTTCCCGTGGCGCATACGTACGGCGAGCGGGTCTTGGGCGATACCGGCAGATCAAACAGCTCCATGAACTGCGGCATCGTCTACTATCCCGAGCATCCCTACCTCCTCTGCGTGATGAGCAGGGGTTATCCTTCGAATACCTCGATGACGCCATCGGGGAGATCTCCCGCGCAACGTTTGATGATGTGGACTGTCGGTACCGGGGACGGCAACGCAGGCCGGAGGGGTCTTCCGATCTCACGAACAGCTCCGATCCTGCCTGATAGACAGAAAAATCACGGCTTGCATTTCGCAATTTTTTGTTATACTACTTGTATTGGCGAATCTGGCCGCGGCAGGAAGAAGGTCCATCGGCCGGCAGTGTCCGGGACGGGTCAGTGATCGACCACGATGATCCGCAAACTTCGCATAATATTCCGCACGTCTCCGAAGGCAGGCCTCCTGACCTCCCTTTTTGTCCCTTTCCCTGGCCCTGCTGCTGGTCGTGCACTGGGGGGAGGTCCGCAAAGCATCGGACATCAAGCTCCCCGTCGGTCAGCAGCATATCTCCAGCATGATGGGGGCGGCGTGCTGGTGCGCTTCGGTGTCCCAGAGAGCTTGCTCCCGCGGGAGGCCATCATCGTCAACCGGCCGGTCTCCTTCGCATCCGAGCATCCTGGCCTTGTGCTCACGACCCTGGGGATCTTCCTTCTCCTGGCAGGCGGCATCGCGGTCCTGGGCTTCAATATTTATCAGCGAAAGATTGCCGAGGATGAGCAGAGAAATCTCCACGGCCAGCTGATGCAGGCGCAGAAGATGGAGGCCGTCGGGCACCTCGCCGGCGGCGTCGCCCACGATTTCAACAACATCCTTACCGCCATCATCGGCTATGCCAACCTGCTTCGGAAAAAAGTGCTGGCCCACGAACAGCTCACCTTTTTCGCCGACCAGATCCTTTCGGCGTCCAACCGGGCTGCGGGATTGACCCGGAGCCTCCTGGCATTCAGCCGAAAACAGGTGATCGAGCCGAAACCGGCGGACTTGAACACGATCGTGCAGGGGATCGACAAGATCGCCAAGCGGCTGATCGGCGAGGATATCGAGTTCCGGACGGTCCTCCTGAACAGGAGCCTGACCGTCATGGCGGACAGCGGCCAGATGGAGCAGGCCCTCTTGAACCTCTGCACCAACGCCCGGGACGCGATGCCGCACGGCGGCAAGCTGACGATCGAGACCGGCGCAGTCGATGTCGACGAGGAGGCCCGCAGGCTGAACTTCCTTGACCGCACAGGATGGTACGGCATTATTTGCGTGTCCGATACCGGGGCCGGCATGGACGAGAAGACGAAGAGTCAGATCTTTGAGCCCTTTTTCACCACCAAGGAGGTGGGGAAGGGCACCGGACTCGGACTCTCCATCGTTTACGGGATCATCAAGCAGCATAACGGAACGATCAACGTCTACAGCGAGACCGGGAAAGGGATGACCTTCAAGATCTACCTGCCGCTGATCGCGGCCGCGGGCGAAGCCGCTCTGCCGAAGGCCGAAGCGAGGCCGGCGGGAGGCAATGAGACCATCCTGCTGGCGGAGGACGAGAACGACGTCAGGGTGCTGATCACGCACGTCCTGCGCGATGCAGGGTATAGCGTCATCGAAGCGGTCACTGGCGAGGAGGCCGTGAAGCAGTTCGCTGAGCACGCGGATAGGATCTCGCTGCTTCTCTCCGATGTGATCATGCCGAAGATGAACGGGAAGGACGCCTACGATCAGATCAAGGGGACGCGGCCCGACGTCAAGGTTCTGTTCATGAGCGGGTACACCGCGGACAACATCAAGAGCAAGGGGATCCTCGCTGACGGGGTCCCGCTCCTCACCAAACCGATCATCCCTGACCAGCTGCTCCGGAAGGTACGCGAGGTCCTGGACGCGTAGCAGCGGAAGCACCGGCAAGCCCAAGACGGTACGATACGAGGAGGGGCCTTATGTGTCGCCACATTCTCGTCCTTATGCTTACCCTTTCGTTCGCCCTGCAAGGAGCGGTCCCGTCTTCCGGGGACAAGAAGAGCGCGTCCGAGCAGGAGTTCTGCCGGCTCGACGAGAACAATGACCGTGTGATCACCTTTGAGGAATTCTCGGCGTGCGAGTTCTACAGGATGGAGCACGTCCGGAAGCTCCCCTACACCCAACCGCAGGACCTCTCCTCAGGCAGGGACGGCAAGCTCTCGGACGATGAGCTGAAGGCCTATCTGTTCCATAAAGCGGACAAGAACAAGGACAACAACATCGACCGGAACGAATGGGAAGAGTTCTACAATTCGCTCATGGAGCCGGGCGGCGGGCTCGCGCCGATGCATCGCGACCACCATTAGCCGCCCCGAAAATGAACGGTGCAGCGGCCTATGACCGGCTCAGGGCGATCAGGCCGGAGGTCAAAGCGGTCTTCATAAGCGACTCTACTGTTGCTATCGTGCGGAACGACGGCTGCGGCGGGAATGATGTGCCGGTCCTGCCCAAGCCGATCATCGCAGACCGGCTCTTGAGAAGCGTGCGAGAGGCTCCGGGTGCCTGAGCAGTGACCGGGCGGACAAGAGAGGCGGGAGGAACGGCGCCAGCCCAACAGGGTTGCCGCCGTTTTTTATCATGTGCCAACGATGAGCGCTGTGCCGGGAGGCGTGTCATTGAAACGACGCGAGCGCCGTTTGCGGTCCGGTGTGAAGCAGGAACGGTTCCCACTTCAGGCTGCAGGGGGCCGGGGAATCGTTCTGGTCGTCGCGGGAGGCGTTTTCTTTTTCTTCTTCTTTTTGGTGGGGCCCGTCTTTTTTTCGACGGCCTGCTCGTTCTTCTTTTCGATCGACGAAGGAGGCGTTGACGTGGCCGGTCGGCTGACGGTCCCCACGGTCCCGGTGGCCTGGCCCAGCGGCTCGGGCAGGCGGGCCGGAGCGGTCTCCACGGGCCGCGACATGAGCGGGATGGTCGTTGACGGCATGGTCGCCGGGGCAGCAGGAGGCCGGGCCGGCGACTGGTCTGGTTGCATCCGCGCGAAATAGATCCACGCTCCGCCTGCCAGGGCGATAAGGGCCGCAGCGGCAACGATCGACGCCTTGAGCCGTCCGGTCAGCTTAGATCCCGGCGGGACGATCATGGTTTCCTGTTCCGGCGCGGCCTCAAAGACCTTGCGGGAGACAAGGTAGTCCGAGATCCGCTGGAGCAAGGCGGCCTTGGTCGTCCTGCCCGCGAGCCGCTTCCCCAGCTTGCGTTCGACCTCGAGCATGGAGGCGTAGCGCCGTTTCGGCTTCTTCCGGAGGCACTTCTTGATGAGCCACTGGAGGCGACGGGGGATGTCTCCGTTCACGCGGCGGGGAGCGCGGAAGTCATCATGCACGATCTTCGCCGTCACCGGCCGGTTCTCGTCGTCGGCAAACGGTTTGATCCCGGTGAACATCTCGTACAACACTATGCCGAGAGAGAAGATATCCGACCGGACATCGAGCTGATGGCTGAGGATCTGTTCAGGTGACATGTAGGCCGGCGTCCCGATGAGCGTGCCGGGCAGGGTAAGGGCATCGAGGTGCCGGGTGTGGGCGATGCCGAAGTCCATGAGCTTGACCTCGCCGTTCCGCTTGATCATGATGTTGCTCGGCTTGATGTCACGGTGCACGAGTCCGCGCATGTGGGCATACTCCAAAGCGCTGCACACCTGGATAGCGATCATGACCCCCACGTCCACGGGCAGGGCGCCTGTCTTCTCGATGACGTCGGCAAGGT
>JAFNGD010000441.1 GCA_017885365.1 Nitrospirota bacterium | reverse complement strand
GCCGAACACGGCGAACCCTTCCTCGTGAAGGACCTTGAGGACGATCCGCGGATCAAACAGAAGAACCGGCATCATTACCGGACCCGGTCGTTCGTCAGCGTGCCGCTCAAGATCGCAGACCGGGTCATCGGAGTGCTCAACCTGTCAGACAAGACGACCGGCGAGGTCTTCAACGAGGAGGACCTGAAGCTCATCCAGTCCATTGCGACCCACGCCGCCGTCGTCGTGGAGCGGAACGAATTTTATACAAAATCGGAAGAGCTCAAGAAGTTGACGATCACCGATGCCCTGACCGGCCTCTTGAACCGCAGATACCTGCAAGAACGGTTAAAGGACGAAGTGACGCGGTCGAAGCGGCATAACCACCCGATGAGCCTTCTTATGCTGGACCTGGACGGGTTCAAATCCTGCAATGATAATGAGGGGCATCCTTTCGGTGACCAGATACTCAAGGAAGTGGCCGTAAGCCTGTTGAAGACGGTGCGGTCCATAGACATCGTGGCCCGGTACGGCGGGGACGAGTTCATGGTGATCCTGCCCGAGACCGGGGAACCCGTGGCGATCGAGATCGCGGAGCGCCTGCGCAGCAGCGTGGCCAAGGGGACCGAGCGTGCCCGGGAAGCAGCAGGGGCGGGTCTGAAGTCCTGTTCCTTGACGGCCAGCATCGGCATTGTCTGTTATCCGGAGCATGGGGAGACGATCGAACTCCTGCTCGAGAATGTTGATAAAGCGCTGTACCGCGCCAAGAACAAGGGAAAGAACAGGCTCGAGGTATTCTCCTAGCATGCCATTCAGTGCGCTTCCGGAAAAGGATTTTGTCGGCAACCAGGAAGAGCTGGACGGGCTCACGAAGCGGATCGTCCTCGCGCACGGAAGCCTGGCCAGGAGCGCGGTCCTGTCGGGTCCCCGGGGCATGGGGAAGACGGAGCTGCTCAAGCAGCTTTTCGGGCGTCTGTTCTGGGGACAGGACCGTGTCGCCCCATTTTTTTATACGGCCAATCCGGCGGTGCTGTCCGCTCAGGCCTTCTCCCGCGCCTATCTGATCCGCTTCCTGTCCCAGAGGCTCGCCTATCAGAAAAAGGAACAGGCCCTTCTCTATCATGACGGGATGTCGATCGACGATATCGCGACGCTCGCGGAGGAACGGGGGGCGACGTGGGCAAGGGAGATCCTTGACCGCTATGAACGGAGCGCCGCCGACCCTCTCGATGCGATACGCATTGCCCTCCATGCTCCCCACCTTTCGGCGCTGGCCACCGGTACGCCGGTGGCGGTCCTGATCGATGAATTTCAGCTGCTCAACGGCATCACGATGGAAGGGATCCCCGACCCCAAGCTGGTCTCTCTCTTCGAAGAGCCGATGGCTTCCGGAAAAACACCCCATCTGATCACCGGGAACGCGCCGGAGATCCAGGAAATGGCCGTCTCGCGAAGCCTTGAGCGGATACCCGTCCAGCCGCTGGGGACCGAAAGCGCATTGTCGAGGGCTCGTGCGCTCCTTGCTGCGCATGGGGCCGAAGGCAGCGTATCCCCTCTTCTCCTGTTCCGTCTCGGCGGGAATCCCTTTTACCTGGCATGTGTCGTAGGGACAGCATGTACGAAGAAGATCCTTGACGAGAAGGACTTCTGGAATGCCTATATCCGGGAGATCATGGAAGGCCCCCTCACTCTGTCCTGGTCCGCTGTCCTCAAGGGCTTTATCCCGGACCTGGAGATGCGCAGGGCCGCCCTCGCAACGGCCTATATGCTATGCCACGCGGCGGAGCCCCTCTCCTGCAGACGGATCGCAAAATCCCTTGGACTGACAGACGTCCAGGCGAGCGCCACGGCACAGACCTTGTACCTCGCCGGTATCATCCGCGGGGAGTTCGGGGTATTCAGGGCAACGGAAGACCGTGTCGTCCGGGATATCATCGAGGAACTCTACCGGAAGGAGATCCTCGCACAGTCCAGTCATGAACGGGAACAGCACTTCCTTGAATCACTGCTCCTGCAGCAGGAGAACACCGTTCGCTTTGAAATGACCATCCCGATGGTCAAGGAATCAGAACTTGTCGTCGCGCAATGTCTCGGGCAGATCGGCAAGAACCTCCAGCTCAACGAGGACGCGATAGGACAGATGCAGATAGCCGTGATCGAGGCCTGCATCAACGCTATAGAGCACAGCAAGGGGATGGATAACAAGGTCCGGATCGTCGTTTCCGTGGAGAGTGGCCGCCTGGCGGTATCGATCGAAAGCGCCGGACCGGAATTCATCATGCAGGAGACCGGCGAGCCTTTTGGCGACCAGGCGGCTGCGAAGGCGTCGGGCAGAGGATGGGGCGTAAAGCTCATGAAACGCTTTGCCGATAAGGTCATGTTCGAAAGGACCGCCCAGGGTACGCGGACGGTCCTTATTAAAGAGCTGGGAACATCCGCTGGTGTACGGAAGGAGGATACGACAAACCGTGAGTAATTTTTCGTTGTCATCAAGATCAGCACAGGACGTGGTTATCATGATGCCCAAGGGGTACATCAATGACATGGGAGCGGTGAGCCTTGAGCAGACCAGCGAACAGCTCCTCGGGAAAGGTGCAAAAACGCTCATCGTGAATTTCGCCGACGTCCAATTTATTAACACCATCGGGATATCCATATTCACCGGCATGGTCCAGAAGACGCAGGAGCACGACAGCGTGCTCTGCTTCACCAATCTGAAGAAGATCCACCGGGATATCTTTGAAATGATGGGCCTGATAAAACACGTAAAGGTGTTCAACGATGAAGAGGACGCGCTGAGGTCCTTGAAGAGAAAGGAGAGCAATGGCGAATAAGAAGCTGGATCTCAAGCGGTTGATGTTCAGCATGGCGTCCCTCGTCGACCTGGGACAGGAGGCGACCTCCTCGAAGGACCTGTCCGCGAAAATGAANNGGGAACGGAGAGAGATCGGGCTTCCCCTCCTGCCGGAACACATCAAGCGATTCCGGATGAACGATCCGCATACGCTTCGCGACATGGCAGAGAGCGCCTTCTTTGTACGGAATAAAGAGGTGCTCAGCGATCTGCAGACGGCGATCTTTCTTCCCCTCTTTGCCAAGGGCGATTTCGTCGGCGCCATAGTACTCGGCAGGAAGTTGGGGGGAGCGCCCTTCCGCCAAGGGGAAAAGGACGTCCTCAGGGTGATCGCGCATCAAATGGCGATAACCCTGCACAATGCTCGGCTGTTCCTGGAAGTGGCCAGAAGGGCCGCGGAAAACAAAAAGCTTTATTCCAGCATGCAGCAGATCTACCAGGACACCATTCAGGCCTTCGCGACCGCGATCGATGCCAAGGACGAGTATACCAAGGACCATTCGTACCGGGTGGCCAACTATGCCGTTGCGATCGCGCGCGAGCTCGGTTGGAAAAAGA
>JAFNGD010000440.1:7290-7446 GCA_017885365.1 Nitrospirota bacterium | reverse complement strand
ACCGGCAGGACGACCTGGACCGCCTCGTTGCGGCGCTCCAGCAGATATCGGCGGAGACCGGGCTCCAAGGCGCTCTCCTGCCGCTCGACAAGGTCCATCCGCCGGCGCTTACGAACAAGTTCGTCATGACCCCCCGCGACGCCTTCTATTCCGACA
>JAFNGD010000440.1:0-7187 GCA_017885365.1 Nitrospirota bacterium | reverse complement strand
CTGAACGAGAACAACTCCCTCGTGCGCGTGGCAAAGGGATAGGTGTGGTCCGAAATCGTACTCCCTTAACCAGCTCTCATAAGCCGGAACTCCAGAACCAACAAGGTATCTCCTGCAACCAAAAGAAGGCGTTATTCTTAGTCGAGACACGGTGGTTTAAAGCCAAACGCGGCCCTGGAGAGAACCACGCGACATCGTAAGCTCAGGCATCCTGTTTTTCTTTGCGCGCTTGGCGTCTTCGCGGTACAATAGCCCATACAGAGAAATCCCCTGTATCGGACGCAGGCATGGCTCCCCGAGGTGGTCATGAAAAAAGTAGTGATCGCGCACGATATCCACGCCTTACTGGAACAGGACAACACCTTTCTGGACCGGACGGACATGCAGGTGTTCGTCGCCGCAACGAACGACGAGGTGCTGAAGGTCCACCGCACGGAGCGGGTTGACCTCATCATGACGAAGTTCGACCTGCCGGGCATGGCAAGCGAAAAGCTCTTTAACCTGATCCGGGAGGACCCGACCCTCCGTTCGGTCTCGATCATCATGTCCTGCGCGAATACGCCGGAAGCGATCAAGGATAGTTCGCGGTGCAGGGCGAACGCGGTATTGCTCGAGCCGCTCCATCCGGTCCTGCTCATGGCAAAGGCGCAGCAGCTCCTCGATATTGCCGCCCGGGAGACGATCCGCGTACTTGTGGGCGTGATCGTAAATGGTCTTTCCGGAGGGGAGGCGTTCTACTGCCGCACCAGGAACATCAGCACAACGGGAATGATGATCGAGACCAATAAACGTATTGCTGAGGGCACGCGGTTATCCTGCCAGTTCTATCTTCCCGATGCGACAAGGATACAGGTGACGGGCAAGATCGTCAGGATCATTCAACAGACAGCAGAAGACGAGGGCTATCAATACGGACTGATGTTCACGGACCTTACCTCCGACGTCAAACAGCAGTTGGTCGATTATGTCAAAGCTCGGTCGCGCAGATCAGGACCGGGCCGTCCCTAGCATCCGTGCCCTCGTGTGCGTTCGTCCTGTGCATAATCCGAACACGGAGATCACGGTGACCAGCGACGCGAGGTCAGCATTGAACATTGAGATATCCATCGGAACTCGATACTGAAAAGATGGTCTGCCCTCTCTGCCGGGCACCGAGCGTCAGCGAATTCTCCACGGACAAGCGCCGGAACTACCTGAGCTGCAGGTTGTGCGGCCTGATATTCGTTCCTCCCGCCCAGTTCCTGTCCGCAGCAGACGAAAAGAAGCGGTATGACCTGCACCAGAACTCTCCTGACGATGCCGGCTATCGCCGTTTTTTAGGCCGCCTGTTTATTCCCCTTCAACAGCATCTGGCCCCGGGAAGCAGCGGCCTGGATTTCGGCTCAGGTCCCGAGCCAACGCTTTCCCGGATGTTCGAGGAAGCAGGGCATTCCATGACGATCTTCGACCATTATTACGAGCGCGTTCCCGGTGCGCTGGAACAGCGCTACGACTTCATAACCGCCTCCGAGGTGGTGGAGCATCTGCGCGAGCCCGCGAAGGAGCTTAACCGGTTGTGGGCCTGTCTGAAATGCGGAGGTTGGCTGGGCATTATGACAAAATTCGCCGTAGACCAGGCCGCATTCCGCCGTTGGTATTATAAGGATGATCTCACGCACGTCTGTTTTTTCTCCCGCACGGCCTTTGTCTGGCTGTCATCCGAATGGAATGCGGACCTGGTGTTCCCGGATGACGATGTTGTTTTGTTCCAGAAAAGATAGGACGAGATACAGGCAGTGGCTGACAGGCATCGCGAGTGCAGGGTGTGGGGCCGCTCCGGGGACATGCGGGAGGGGGTGAGAATCAATGCCCTTGATCTTGCCTCACCCAAAATCCCGGGTCGTCCGGCTGCGACGACTGTGCGTTTAAGCTCCCTGAAGATAACGGCATGGAGCTTCGATCCTTAAGGTAGAATATTTATTCTAATCGCTCGCTATTCCCAATAAGCCTTGGGAATGCGCTCGCTCCTGGATTACGCATGCCCCAACCAGCATTGAGCGAGAGCGGACCTGAAAGCAGCGCGTCCGCAGGGGAAGCGCTGCCGAGAATGAGCGGCACTTGATATGAGCATGTATCAGCATCCTGCATGCTTAGCGCAGCGGAGCACCGGGCTGCCCAAAAAAGAGATTTGCATGAACCCATTGCCCATCCTTTATCACGATGAACATCTGGTCGCGGTCAACAAACCCTCGGGCCTTCTGGTCCACCGCACCAACCTTGACAGCCACGAAACGGAAAATGCCATGCACATCGTCCGGGACCAGCTGGGGCAGTGGGTCTATCCCTTCCACCGTCTCGATAAGGCAACATCAGGCGTCCTGCTGTTCGCTTTGGATAAAGAGACAGCCCGGCGCATGACGCAGTCCTTTACCGACGGAAGGGTCACCAAGTCCTACCTTGCAGTTGTACGGGGGTTCACCAAAGAGGGCGAGCGCATCGATCATCCCCTCAGGGACCAAGGGGATGCGATGATCGGCCAGAACGCGGCCAAAGACAAGCCCGCGAGAGCGTCGGTAACTGAATATCGGCGATTAGCGGCAGTTGAACTGCCGTACCCGGTGGGGCGCTATGCCACGGCGCGCTATTCGCTCATCACGGCGGTTCCCTTCACCGGCCGCAATCACCAGATACGGCGCCACCTGAAGCATATCTTTCACCCCGTTGTCGGCGATACAGCCTACGGCGACGGAAAGCATAATGACTTTTTCCGCAAACAGTTCGATTGCCATCGCATGCTGCTGCATGCACGGGAGCTCGCGTTCGTTCACCCTTACAGGAACGGGAAACTGACCATAGAAGCGCCGCTGGATAACGCCTTTAGCGCGCTCCTGGAGGTTCTTCAATGGGCCAAGGCGGCCTTGTCATGACCGTCACCGGATAAAAATGCCCTTTCTGTTCTGCCTCGTCAGATCAACAACAACCCCTTTTCCCGCAAGGTCTTCCACTCTCTCGATCTCAGAAAAGTCCTAAAGGCCGAGGAGAATTGCATCTCATATTCCTGCTTCAGTTCTTCGAGGGTCATGAATATTGCTTGCTGTAGAGAGGACCTGTTCAACACGGTGTTCAACCATGCTCCGAGCTCAGCGGTCGTCGACAGCGTGAACGTTTCTATCCTGGAATAGAAAACAAGGTTGTCTTTCCCGGCGTTATTCCCTTTCCCTGCCGGATCGACCTGCAGGAAGCGCGGCAGGTTCTCTGTCCAGACAATCCGGGACCTCATCATTTCATCATCGACAACAGGCTTCTCGTTGAGAGCCTGCTGCACGTAATTTCTCTGTATTGAGGCCCTGGGGACCTTGAAGTCGAACCATGCTCTGACCGGCAGGTCCGTGCCGAGGCCGTGCATGAAGTTGTACACCGCCTTCTTCAGTCCCTGGGCAAAGGCCTGATGGTCGCAGCCCTCGGGGTCCTCATGCACGAGATCGTTCCTGGCGAAGGTGCCTGCAGGAAGACCGATGACCCTGCACTGGTATTTTCCCGGGTTCCGTCCTACATCGCTGTGGACGGTGGCGGTGAATGCGTGCCAGAACGCTGACTGGATAAGGCCTTCGTGGAAGAACTGGCGTACGATCTCAAGGGCGTCAATGGTCTCCTGCCCGGTCTGCGTGGGGAAGCCATACATCAGATAGGCATGGACCATGATGCCTGCTTCGCTGAAATTGCGGCATACGTGCGCCGCCTGTTTGATGGTCACGCCTTTGTTCATCAACTTCAAGATCCGGTCAGAGGCCGCTTCCAGCCCGCCGGTCGCTGCGATGCAGCCGGATGCGGCCAACAGTCGGCAGAGGTCCCGGCTAAAGGCGCTTTCAAAGCGGATGTTCGTCCACCAGGAGATGCTGACCTTTCGTCTCAGCAGCTCCAGCGCCAGCTCTTTCAATGCCGCCGGCGGCGCTGCCTCATCGACAAAATGGAAACCCGATTGTCCTGTTTGGGCGATCACCTGCTCGATCCTGTCGACCAGGACGCTGGCCGGCGTCCGGTCATATCGCTTTATGTAATCCAGGGTAGTATCGCAGAAGGAGCATTGATGCCAGTAGCAGCCATGGGCGACCGTGAGCTTGTTCCATCGTCCGTCGGACCACAGGCGGTGCATGGGATTGGCGATCTCGATGAGAGAGAGATACTTGTCCAGCGGCAGGTCAGAATAGTCCGGGCAGCCGGTCTCGGCCTGAGAAGCGTCCTGTTCGGCGGCATTGTCGAAATACTGTACGTGCCCGCCAACCCGCATGAATGTCCTTTTAAGCTTCTTCGTCTTTATCTCACCGCGAAGGAATTTCAGAATATTCAAAAAAGGAAGCTCACCGTCGTCGAGGGTTACATGATCCACGTAGTCAAAGACCGCGGGTTCTGACAACTCGCGAAGCTCGGTGTTCACGAACCCGCCGCCCGCGATGATCTTCAGGTGAGGAAAGTTCTTCTTGATGTAGTGCCCGCACTTCAGTCCGGCATAGAGATTTCCGGGAAAGGGGATGGTGATCCCCGCGACATCGGGGCGATGCTGCTCGATGTGCCCTTTCAGCAGGTCAAGCATCCAGGCCTCGATGATCGTGTCGGGCTGCTGCAGGGCGGTATCAAGGGGAGCAAACGAATGGGCCGACATTCCCAGTTTCTCCGCATAGCGGCTGAAGCCGAAGTAGGGCGTGATGGCCTCCTGGATGAGATCGCCCACATCTTCTATATATAAGGTGGCCAGGAACCGGGCCTTGTCGTTCGCGCCGATGGTNNTCATTACCTGGTCCACGGTCCGGAGATAGTGCTGTTCATTGCGCATGATCCGGAGCGAGTTCCGCGAGAGCTCTTTGTTGCTCTGGTTCACCGACGCGAACAGTCCTTGGAACCCCTCCCGGGAAAATATTTTATTGATCAATTCGATGCCCAGGTCTGTCTGATATACCCTGTAGCCGTGCGACTTCAGGAAGCCTTTGAGGTAGGGCATTGCCGGATAGGTCGTGTTCAACTGGGTGAAGGGCGGTGTGATGAGCAGAATATTTTTAAGCATAGGGCGTTCCTAAATAATAGAACCTTGTCGGGAGAAAGGGGGAACCATGAGGGGGAAAAAAGGACGGATCACGCGAGCCGGCCGCTGTCTCCCCGGTATCTCACTCCCGAGGCAACCGGTTATTCCGTCTTGCATCCAGCACCGACCTGACCGAGGTCAGCAGCTTGGCGCCATCGAACGGTTTTTTGATGAGCGCATCAAGGTCTTTCGCCGCGCTGGCGGCCGATCCGCCGCTGAAGCCCGAAATGCCGATCACCCNNTCCGACATCTCCTGGAACAGTTCCTGCGCGTACACAGGGCTGTCCGTGGCAAAGGTCTTGTACCCGTGGGCATCGAGGGTATCTTTGATGTAGGACAACACATCCTGCTCATCGTCCACGATGAGCACGCATTCGCTCCCGGCCGCCTCAAACAGCGGTGCGCCGTCGAACTCCCGGTGGACTCCGGCAGGCCTGTCCAGGGAGGGGAGGTAGATCTCGAAGGTCGTTCCGACCCCCGGCTCGCTCCGCACCCAGACCTCTCCCTGGTGGCTCTTCACGATACCGTATACCATGGCCAGTCCCAGGCCTGTTCCTTTGCCGACCGGCTTTGTCGTGAAGAAGGGCTCAAAGATGCGGCTCCTGACCTCCGGAGGAATCCCGGTCCCTGTATCCGCCACGGACAAGACCACGTACTTGCCGGGCGCCAGGAAAGGGCGCAACGATGATGAAGGTGCGCGGACCTCCATTGTTGAGGTCGTGATCGTCAGCGTGCCGCCTCTGGGCATGGCATCCATCGCGTTCATCGCCAGGTTCGTGATGACCTGCTCGAGATGGATGCTGTCTCCGGTGACTGCCGGAATGTTCGGTTCGGCATCGACCTTCACCGTGATGTTCCGATCGATGAATGCCCGGCCGAGCAGTTCCGTGGTGTCCATCACGACCATATTCAGGTCTGTCGGCACCAGTTCCAGGGATTCCTTGCGGGCGAAGCTCAAGAGCTTTGAGACCATGAGCCCGGAACGTTTCGCCGCTTCCTCGATCGTCTTGATCCTCCTCAACCCGAACTCATCGGCGCGAATGCGTCGCCGCAGCACTTCGGTATGACCGAGGATCGCCGTCAGGGTATTGTTAAAATCATGCGCAATGCCGCCTGCGAGCACCCCCATGGATTCCATCTTCTGCGACTGGATGGCCTGTTCCTGGAGCTGTTTCTTTTCCGTAATGTCCCGGTGGAAGGACTGGATATGGATCACCCCGCCGATGTCGATCGCCCGGGCGCTGATCTCCAGTTGTATGGTGCTTCCGTCCTTCCGAAAGTGTTCCGCCTCGTAGAGAAGGGACTCTCCCTTCAGGGCCCGGTTGAGCCGTTCATCGTATTCTCCTTCGACAAGGCCGGCCATGAGATGCCTGATATTGGTGCCGATGATGGATTCCCGCGCAAAGTCATGGAGCGCGCAGAACTGCTGGTTCACGTCCGTAATGTTCCCGTTGCGGTCGAGAACGGCTATGCCGTCGGTCGCATTATCGAACAAGGCACGGTACTTCTGCTCCGATATCTCAAGCTCTCCCGTCTTTTCAGAGACCTGGTCCTTGAGCTTGAGGGAATAGAGCTCCAGTTTATTTTTTTCCTCGGAAAGCTCTGCCCGGAGCTGCAGCTCCGTGACCAGGAGTTTTTGGTGGTTGTAGCGGAGGAGAAGTCCCATGACGAACGACGATATCAGGAAGGCATTGTTGCTGACGAATATGCCGGCGGTGATTGTCTCGGTGAGCAGGATCGGTACAACATAGATGCCGTAGACGATCCCCACCAGGATGAACGCTAGGGACATGCTGATCGGGACGAAGCCCAGACCGCAGATCGCCAGGATGATCATCGCAGCGTAGTACGACGAGTTCTGGCCGCCGCTCTCGAGCACGGCGAGCTCGATGGTGATTGCACAGAGGGCGGTGGCGACCGAGGCGATGCTGTACTGGTAGGTCTTGCTCCGCTTCAGCCGGTTGACATAGTAGAGGATGACGAAGATGAAGGAAATGACCAGCCGATACAGCATGAACCGGACGAACTTGTTCGGAGAGACGAAATAGTCCATGAACTCCAGGGCGGGAAAGAGTATGGCGCCTATGATGAGCACCGTACCGAGCCAGTCCTGGGTCAATTTCAAAAGATG